>JAZDDC010000271.1:0-4562 GCA_036679565.1 Gemmatimonadota bacterium | reverse complement strand
CTCCGTGCGATCGGGTCCGGCATCGACATGACAGTGCCGACATGTTTGGTTGCACTTCTTGCCCACGTTGACCTGTAGGACCTCTGTGCGTGTTGGTCGCAAAGGGAAAAGGCTGGACGCGGCGAGAGATTCTTCGAACGATGCCTTCAAACGCACCGATCCCAACCGGCGCCGTTGCGCACCGGCCAGCGACAACTCGTTTCCGCTTTTTTGCAGCGTCGGCAAGATGCGGCCCACGCTCACATACCCAATTCAGCTATCTTGTTTCGCATCTGGACTCCGTGCATCAATGAAGCGCCTCCGCGGATGGCAGCGGCCACGTGTACCGCCTCGGTCATCTCTTCGGGATCCGATCCCTGCTCGAGGCACTCGCTCGAATAGGCGTCAATACAATATGGGCATTGTACGGCGTGGGAAACGGCCAACGCGATGAGCGCCTTTTCCCGTTTCGTGAGGGCGCCTTCAGCGAATACGGCTCCGTACCAATCGTTGAATTTTTCCCAGAGCGGGCCGGCCGCATCGCCGATTTCGGCAAACCGCGGCAAATCCTTCGAATCGTAGTAGTGTCCCATGGTGGCAACGGTCTCCGGTGATGGCGATAACTAGCCTGGTAAACGTTGGGTCCAGCGGCGGTGTTCCTCACGGTATTCCGCGGCTTGCCGAACGGAAGATACCGTGCGGCGACTGTCTGGAATCGGTGTTTTACGTCAAATTGCACGGATGAAAGTCAAAACCCTCTACGACCTGTTGGCTCCCGTGTACGGGCTAGTGATGCCTGCCCTGTCCACCCGGGTCACGGCGCGAGCGGTGGAACGTGTTCGAGCTGGTGCTCCGGACAGCGTCCTCGAGGTTGGTATGGGCCCCGGGCAGCTCTTGCGGGAACTTGAAAAAAAGATATCCGGCCAAATCGTAGGTGTGGATATCTCAAAGGGCATGGTCTTGCAGGCGCAGCGAAAACTGACCCATACGGCTAATCGAGCACGATTTGCGTGCGCCGACGGATTGTATCTTCCGTTTCAGCGGGGGCGATTCGAGTCGATCGTGTCCGTGTTCCTTTTTGATGTTTTGGATAAGGACGTTATCCCGAAGATGCTAGCAGAGATGGGACGTGTGCTTGCTCCCGGCGGTCGAATTGTTGTGGCCACGCTTCACATCACAAATGCGCTTATCAAGAGTGGCTGGATGTTAACGTACAAGGTGTTACCCGGCTTGGTTGGCCAAGCACGCCCTGCAACGGTCGATGAATATATTGACGACTTGGGTTTCCGAGTTTTGATGGAAGAGGAAATCGATGAATTCGCGGGCGCGAGAATCCTTACGCTCGTCAAAGTCGTTGGGTGACCCGCCGCTCGTTGCGTTAACGGTGATGTGGCGACAAACCATGTCGGTGCGGAAACAAATCCCTAAAGTCTGACGGGAAAATATTCCGTGTGCGTTACTTCCTTATGACACCCGGCCAGTTCGAAACACTGCTGTCGTGACCGGGGAATATCGATCTGAGATCGACTGCGCCGAGATGACCCACGACAATCTCGCTGAACAGATCGCGGAAGTCGGTGGTCACGGCCAGATCTCTTCCGTCTTCCAGCGCGTGAGGTGCAAGTGTTGGCCAGTTCCCAAGGACCTGTCCACCGTCCACACCACCTCCCAAGACCATCATAGCGGTCGCGCGTCCGTGATCTGTTCCCCGGTTACCGTTCTCCCGAACGGTTCGCCCAAACTCACTCATGGTCAACACCACAACGTCAGACATTCTGGGGCCGAGGTCTCGGACAAAAGCGCTTAGCGTATCGCCGAAATCCCTCAGTCGGTTGGCGAGTTGTCCCTGACTGGTTCCCTGGTTTGCATGTGTGTCCCACCCGCCAACGTCTGCAAAACCGATCTCTAAACCGAGGTCCGCCTTGACCAGTTGTGCGAGCTGTCGCATTGACCGACCGAAAGGACTGCTGGGGTAGAACACACCGTTTGCGGGTTCCTTGCTCGTGGCATTGGCCGCCTTTAACATGCGAACCGCTTCGAAGCCTTCGGCCGATGACTCAGCAACGATGCCCGATGCTGAGCCTTGGTAGAGTTCTTCGAATGCGTCAGTGACCCGGTTGCGCGCGTCACCTGGCGCGCGAACACCAAATGTTCGCAGGTCGTTTATAGCAAGCGAAGGAGCGGTCCCTCGCAAGATACGGGGTAGGTTGGTTCCCATCGCCACGCCTTGAAATGGTGTGTCGGCGTGATCTCGCGTGTGGCTGATGTAACGGTTCAACCAACCGTCGCTCGTCGATTTGACACCCGGTGTTCCGCTTTCCATGAAGTCTTGCGCATCGAAGTGGCTTCGTGTTGCGGTTGGAAGCCCGACCGCGTGAACGATGGCCAGACTACCATCGGCATACATGGGGTGTAAGGACGAAAGTGCTGGGTGAAGTCCGAATTGGCCATCCAAGTCGATCACACCGCCGTCACGCCCCGCCTGTGGCAGTGCGATGCCTGGTCGGTTATCGTAGTAGGCGCGTTCGGTGTAAGGCACCACCGCGCTAAGGCCATCGACCGCGCCCCTTTGAAAAATGCAGATGAGTGTTTTACCTTTGTTTTTCTTCGGACCTTCTACAGCGTAGGCAGCGCGCGACAAAAATAGCGGGTCCAATCCGAGGCTTACAAGGGCAAGCCCACCGGTTCTCATGAAGACACGTCTGTTGCAACCATTGGTGGACATAGGGCACCTCGCTTACTGTCGTTGAAACTCCGGGCTTCCAATAGCCAAGCCAATGATGAACACACGCCGCTCGGATACGGGCCGCTTCCTCGCCTGATCGCGCCACACATTCAGCGTATGCTCCGAAGCCATGCCTTGTAGGATGTTCTGGTTCGCTGCGTCCACCATGTCTTCCAAGTTAGCTTCCATCGGAATGAGTTGGTCTAAGTTGAGTTGAACACCCGGAATTCGCCCCGTTGCAAAACCCAACGCAATATTGAAACGGCCAAGTAATGCACCGGCGTTCACCCAATCTTCTTGTGTCTCGGGATAGCCTGTTGGTGCTTCGGCCCCATACAGGGGTTGTCCCAAGCGGCGGACGACCTGTGGCAATGCGAGTGTGGTGTCGGGCACGCCGTCGAGAGCACGGACGGCACTCACCACGAACTCGAGTGGGGTCTTTGTCTTTTGACCCGCGCTTGCCCAGAAGTCTGGCGATCCGATAATCGCGCCAACAACAACGGGGATATTGCCGTCCGATGCTTTCCACGCTTGCACGGCTGCGTCGATACAACCGTCGGGTGGCATGTCGAGCACAAACCGCATGCAAAGCTTCGAGCTGACATGTCGTATTGTCGATGGATGTGTCGCGAGTATTTGAAGAAGTTCGATGCCCTCTGTCATCCCGCCGCGGGCCGGAAAATCATGACCCATTACCGTCTTCTTTTCCGTATCGTGTGCCCACGCATTGAACATGAAATTTGATGGTTCTTGTCGCGTGCGACCGCCCATGCTCCAACCGGTAAAGATCCGAGCCATTTCGACGACGTCCTGTTGTGTGTAACCGCCGTCCACACCTAAGGTGTGTAGTTCGAGAAGTTCTCGCGCGTAGTTTTCGTTTGGTCCCGTCGGCAATCGCTCTCGCACCCTGGCCATCTGTTCCTCGGCGCGGCGAATGTTGTCCGTGTTACTCTGTGGCATGTTGCGCCGCGCGCGATTTCCCTGCCGGGCGCGTGTGTTGCCGACTTGCCGAGCGCGTCGGAGTCGTCGCTCCATGTTTGCGAGTTGTGGTGGTTCTGAACCGACCGCAACGGATTGTACGTTGTCCAGGTACACGAGCATCGCCGGGCTTTGCGCCGTTGCAATCAACAAATCCTCGAATCGACCAAACGCATGAGGCCGTATCGTTTCTTCGATATACTCCGGTAGCAGGTAACGTACGGGTCCCTTGGCCGAATAGACGTTGAAGTGGTTTGTCCAGAAATCGACCATGACCTCATACAGCTGGCGCTCCGATTGCACCGCCCGAGTGAGCGCTGTTTTAGGATATTCTGCAAGTAACCGCCCCAAAACGTTTCCAGAGTCGGTCGGAGCCATTCGCCTCGTTTCGGGGCTGAGGGCCGTGTCGCCACCGGCGCGTTGTCGAGCAATGCGGGCTTGGCGGCGTTCCCGAAACAACCCGGCGAGGGTCTCAGTCGAGGTGTTCAGGATCCGTGTGTCTTTTAGCGTTTCGTTTAATACGGTGTCCGGGAGGGAAAACGGGTCGAGCTGCCGTGCAATGAATTGATCGATTCCCGTCTCCAGGACGAGATCCACGTCTCCGGGCTTGGGACCGAATGTGATCCGATTGAGCAGGTGGTACGCGCGAGCCCTCGCCGAGTCACGATCGGCGGTTTGGGCCACGGTGGCTGAGGACGGCAGCAACGTCCCAACCACGACCGTCACTATTAACAGTTGAAGGTTTTTTGACTTCGGCATTTTCTCGGTCCTTCCCAGGCCGTAAATGGGAGACGTCCTCGGGCGAGGAAAGTTAAGACAGGCGGAAAGCGGTAGGACGGGCGGACGGTAAGGCGGCGGACGGTAAGGCGGTATGGCGGTA
>JAZDDC010000270.1:0-4997 GCA_036679565.1 Gemmatimonadota bacterium | reverse complement strand
TCCAGACGCGCACTCGTAACCATGTACTCCCCCGCCAAGAGCGTGTTGACCCGGAACTCACCCTCCGCATTCGTTACAGCGTCGTAACCGGTTCCAACAACAGAGATGCGTGTGTGAGGAGTAGTTTGTCCTTTTATACTGTCGAACACCATTCCTTTCAGATGCACAACATCGGGATGAACGTACACACGCTGCCCGTCAACATTAAACGCCTCGATCACAGTGGAACCCTCGCTTGCTTCTGTGCTGGACCGAAATACGTTTGGTTGGGCCGCCCCTGACCTACCCCGTTGCGTTATGGACATTCGGATCACCCAGTCGTG
The DNA here is from genome assembly GCA_036679565.1 of Gemmatimonadota bacterium. Lineage (GTDB taxonomy): Bacteria > Gemmatimonadota > Gemmatimonadetes > Gemmatimonadales > GWC2-71-9 > JAZDDC01. Next base: position 4,674 of record JAZDDC010000270.1, on the reverse strand, counting down.
GACAATCCACGCCCCGGAGGCCAAGGCCTGAAAGCGAATGGATCCGCCAGGGTCAGCACGACCCGTAGAAAACGGAAGCCGCTCGTAGACGTATTCGATTCGCCGCAATTCCAGTGAGGATCTATCGATCCAGACAACGCCTTTGACATCTGTCTTACGACGCGATGAAATTGGACGAAAGGTCAAGCCCACCAGACCTCGTAGGTCGCCGTCTCCGATCTTTGTACCGAAGCAATGCGTTTCGTGAAACCGCTCGTCCAATAAGACGTTTGCATCCGGCGCGTAGTAGATCCACCGTCCATCCTCCTCGATGACATAACCTTCGTCGAGCAGTCGGTCGATATTTTCGGCACGGAACGGCGCACTCCCGCTCGCTTGGCTCACGGATATGTCGATGCTTTGTTGGCGTCCACGCACGCGGGTTTCCGCGACGTGGTGCATTCGATAACTGTAGTGCTCTTGTTCGGCAGTCCAAGACGCCGCCGTCAATGCCTTGCGGACTTCTTCCCAAAGCGTGGCGGTATCGACACCTTCCCAAGCGGGTCGGCATTCGCTTTCGCGAGTGACTCGAATCTCAGCCATATGACGCGGGATTTCCACGACCCGAAGCGCAACATCAATCGACTCGCTAGCACGCACGTGGAGCAACCTCGTTTGCTTCGCACGATAACCGATTCTCTCGGAGCGTATTCGGTATGTACCGGGAGTGGTCAACTGAATCACGAACCGTCCCTGGTCATCCGTCAAACTCCGCACCAGATCGCTTCCGGATTCACTCAAGAGCACGACGAACCCATTGGTCACCGGACGACCCAGCACGCTGTCAACAACCTGCCCCCGAATGATCTGAGCGCTCGCCTCCGACGACAGCAGCACGGCGGCTACCGCACCCACCAACACCGAGCAGTACAATCGGAGCCTCATTTAGGCCACGCCAAATGCGTGATTACCGCACCCGCTCGAAACGCACGTCCCGCGTCCGCCCATTCGACAGATAGAAGGCGATCACCACTTTGTTGCGATCCCGTTCGAATGAAAACGTGAATCCGGCCCCGGAGAACGTGTCTTCCTCCCCCGCCGCCAGATTCGCGTCGTCGCGACGCCGGTGATGAACGACAAGCGTATCGTTTTCCAACGATATGTTATAGAACGTCTCAATTTCCTCGCTGAAATATCGACCTACGAAGTCCTCGAAATCTCCTGGTGTCGGTTCCCATACCGGCGATTCCTCATCGTCAATGCGCGTTGCGTGATTCTCTCCATTCTGATTCAACGTCAGTCCATCGACTTCGCCGTCTTCGTCACGATGGAAAATGACAGACGCCTCGACCACCGTCAGCGCAAACGTTGAATCCGACGTTGGAACGATCTCGACACGCTGTTGCCCGGTGGCCTGCGTAAAAAGCGTGTCGCCTTCGCGTGTAAACGTCAGGATGAATGTCGGGGCGGCATCCAGCGAATATCGCCCCACGTAGTCGTCGAAAGACTCTGGATCGTAGCTGTCCGCGTCAAAGTCCGCCTCCGTTTCGTCTTCCTCCGGCTCCATCGCGTCGGAGAAGAAAGCAGCCGCAAGCCGAAATGCCACATTGGCGTTAAACCCTGCGTGGTTGCTCTGCGTGGTGATACCGGCGTTGATCTCCGGGTAGTAGGCCAGCATGGAGCGGTGAGCGACGTCGGCGCCGCCATGTTGCACACGCCGCAACCCACGCTGCTCATCAACAAACAAGCCGTACCCGTAACCCGTCTCGTCTCCATTGGTGAGCACGTAGGACGTCATCATGTCTTCGAAGATCTTTGCACTACCAACGCGGGGATTTGCATAGTTCTGAACCCACGTTTGGAGATCGCTTATCGTACTATAGATTCCGCCGGCTCCTATGGCACCACCAAGATCACCAATTTGAAGGAAACCATCGGGGCCGGGTGTGTAGCCTTCGGACATGTCGGGAACAATGTGCTTGACCGACGGTCGGACCATCGTCCGCGTCATGCCGAGTGGCCCGAAGACGTTCTCCTGCATGAAGACGTGGAAGTCCTTTCCTGAGGTTCGTTCGACGATAACCGCCGCGAGTCCAAACGCCGTGTTGTTATAGTTCCACTCGTCGCCCGGCGCATTTTGCAGCACAGGTTGCTTCTGGACAATGTCGATGAGTTCCGAACGCTCGATCCAATCGCCGCGATCAAGACGCCGCCCGCTCATTAACAGGAGATTGAGAAACTCGCGCAGCCCCGAGGTGTGGGTGATCAGGTGACGAACCGTGATCGTCTGCTCGAACTCGGGCAGCTCCGGGATGTGCGTGCGAATGTCATCGTCCAATGAAAGCAACCCGCGGTCAGCCTGGAGCATTATCGCGAACGCGGTAAACTGTTTCGATGTCGAGCCGATGTTGGTGCGTGTGTTAGGTTCGAAGGGAATGCCGTAAGCAAGATTGGCCATGCCATACGTCTTCGAAAACAGAACGCGACCATCGCGCCACACACGAATGGCAGCGCCGGGCGAATCGTCACCGTCATACCGGGCCATCAATTGATCCGCGAGCTTCTTGGGATCCGTTTCGAGAGGTTCGACACGGTGTAAAGTGATGTCGTAATCGCCCGTTTGGTCGTTCACGGGTATGACTTCGATGGTGTAAGTCCCGGCATCTTCCGTTGGGCCGGCAAACCGCTCGCCGCCGCGGCCGGGCCCATCAAAGCGCGCTACTTGATTGCCGTCGGCGCCAAGCACACGCACGAGTACGTCGACTGATATCTGGTTCACCTCACCAAAAACGAAATAGTCGTCGCCAACATTGACGGTGTAGCGCGCCGTATCTCCCTCGACGAGTGTTCCGGTTACCGTCCGTCCCCTTCGCAACTCCGTGTTCTGCGCTGCGACATCCACGGTGAAGGGGACTGACACGAACGCCACGGTTACGAAGACAACTGAAAGTAAAGAACGTCGAATCATCGGGACATACCTCCTCATACGGGTGTGGGGACATCTTGTTCGTTTGGCGATTTGAGGCGATCGACAGCACGCTGTTGCGCCAAGACACGTTCGGTGAAGTCGAGCCGTTCGGCAAGCTCTGTTATTTGACTGGTATTTTCGGCTAGTTGTTGCACCTGTCGCTCACGCATCTCCGCAAAACGCGTCTCAATCAAATCATCTGTGTCCGCGAGGCGCGACGCCACAGCTTCGAGACGTGTGACATCCTCCGGCCGCATGCGGGGCGCGCGTGAACGTTGGGGCAAGATCCCGAGGGCATTTAGCGTGCGGCGCGGGACCTTGGCGACGAACGTCAACAAAGACACAACGTAGTGGAGCGGATTGACGGTCCTTGCCCATGCGCCGAAGCGACCCGCCTCGTAAACACCCAACGCCATATCGATAACGTCAAGGATGTCCTGCTCCCCACCATTTGCGTACCGAGCACCGAAGATATTGCGGAGCGCATCGACATCCGCGACCCTCGGGCCAGGATCGGTGCTAGTGTCAGTCGAGGCATCGAGTCCAGCGGCATGTACGATTTGGATTGCACGTGGAAGCATCCGGTTAATCTGCGAGCGGGCGGCCCGCGCCCCCTCCCAATCGACTGGCACATCGTCGGCAACGTGTTCGGCTCGATCGAAGTAGATCTCCACCGCCTCGCGAAAAAAGCGCAGGTCTCGCGCGCGATGACGGTTCCTGAGGATCGTGAGCTTGTCGTGGGGTTTCATGTGATCCCTCGTTGAATGGCCACTATGAGGTTCGCGGGTGTTATTGCATGACCGACCCAATATAGACCCCCGGGAGTGTCAGTGACACAGAATTCGGGGCGATACCATCGGTTGCAGCCGGTTTTGGCCACCCATTCAGAGTGCGTTAACACCCGCCCATGCCGAAAAATAGGCTGTTCGGGTAGCGTGGTCGCCCGCTGACGGTCTTCCCGTTGCCGCGGTGTGGTCCAACCATTAGCGTTGAGGCATGAGTGTATTCATGCAAGATCTTCGTTACGCCCTTCGGGGCTTCGTGCAGCGACCCGGATTCGCCGCAGTGCTCGTATTCACGCTGGCCCTCGGCATCGGCAGCAATGTAGCCATCTTCAGCGTGGCCAACGCCGTGCCATCTTCAGCGTGGCCAACGCCGTTTTGTTTCAGCCCCTGCCATTCAGGGAGCCCGAGCAACTCGTGCTGGTGTGGAATCGGTTGGCCAACTCGAACGTCGAGCGTGCGCTGGTGTCCGGTCCGGACTTCGTCGATTATCAGCAACAAACAACGTTGTTCGAGGACCTCGCCGTGGCGGTACCTAACAAAGGTACGCTCACCGGAGAGGGACGCGCCGCGGAAGTGTTGGTTGGGTGGACCTCGCTGAATTTTTTGGACGTCTTGGGCGTGTCACCGTTGATCGGCCGCGAATTCGTGCCGGAAGATGCACCGCCAATCGATCCCGCATCCTTTGGCGATCCCAATGCTACGTTTCCACCCGGCGCAATCATTCTTAGTCATGGGTTGTGGCAGCGACGATTCGGCGGCGATCCGGGCGTGCTTGGCATGAGCCTCCAGGTGGACGGCCAGGAGTGTATCGTCGTCGGCGTGATGCCGCGGGGTTTCCGCATCTATTTGCCTCCGGACGCCGGCATGTCTACTGACATCGATATTTGGCGCGCGGCACCCTCAAACATGATCACGTTCGGCGACCGCGCTACCGCTTTCTTC
>JAZDDC010000027.1:0-5097 GCA_036679565.1 Gemmatimonadota bacterium | reverse complement strand
GCGAATGAACTCAGTGGCGGCGGTCGCGGCACGTTTGGCCGCAGAAAGTAACTCCGCATAATCTGTCACCTTGCGGCCCTTTCCAGGTGTCCGTAAGCTTAGGCCATGGCGCGCATATTTTCAGGCATCCAACCATCGGGCGAACTCCATATTGGTAACTATTTGGGCGCCGTCAAGAATTGGGTAAACCTCCAGCATCGCCATGAGACGTTTATTTGCGTCGTGGACTACCATGCTATAACACAGGCGTACGATGTCAATTTATTGGAGACACGAACGCGAGAGATGACCATTGGCCTTATGGCGGCCGGAATCGATCCGTCGGTGAGTGTATTGTTCGTACAGTCCCATGTTCACGAGCACACGGAGTTAAGTTGGGTCTTCACATCGGTGACACCGGTCGGTGAACTGGAGCGAATGACTCAGTTCAAGGACAAAACCAAGCGCGAGGAAAGCATCTTAACTGGGTTGTTGACGTATCCAGTATTGCAGGCTGCCGACGTGCTATTGTACAAGGCTGACCTTGTTCCGGTGGGTCAAGATCAAGTACAACATGTCGAGCTAATACGAGAGGTTGCGCGGAAATGGAACACTCGATACGGGGCCGGGTTTTTCCCCGAACCAAAAGTCGAATTGGGGGCAGCTAAGCGTATCGTGGGTCTCGACGGACAAGCCAAGATGTCAAAGAGCATTGGCAACACGGTGGGTATTCTCGAGGAACCGGATGCCATTTGGAAACGGGTGCGTCCGGCTTTGACTGATCCCGCGCGTGTGACGAAGAGCGACCCTGGGACACCTGAGAAATGCAATGTATTTTCATTGCATGAGCATTTCTCTCCGTCAGAAACAGTTGTTGACGTCGCAGACAAATGTCGGTCGGCAGGTTGGGGGTGTGTCGATTGCAAACGTGTTTTGGCTGAAAATATTGCGGAGGTGTTTGAGCCAATGAGGGCGCGCGCGGCGGATCTTCAGGAGCAATCCCGTGTGGTAGACGACGTGTTGGCCGAAGGTGCTGCAAAGGCTTCCGTCGTCGCCATGGAAACTATGCGCGGTGTCCGTTCTAACATGGGCCTCTTGCAACCGGCGTCGCGAAACAACTCAGCCGCGTAGGATGATGGCCGCACTACCTCTCTGCATATCATGGAACACATAATAAAAGCTGCCGTCGAGCGGGGCGCGTCCGACCTTCACATCAAGGCCGGCGATGTATTCCGTGCGCGTATTGATGGGATATTAAAGCCGCTTACGAAACAACGTCTGACGCCAGAGCAAACGAAGGCAATTGCGATGGAGTTGGTGCCGACCGATTACATCAGAGATCGGCTCGATAGCCTCCTGGACTATGATTGCTCCTGGGGTGCGCCGGGGATTGGACGATTCCGCGTCAATATTTTGAGACAACGATCTTCGTTCATGATCGTGATGCGTGTCATTCCGTTTGATGTTCCTGCGCTGGACAAGTTGCGTTTGCCGTCTGTGGTCCAAGAGATTGCGGAACTCGATCACGGTCTTGTGCTCGTGACGGGGCCAACGGGCAGTGGGAAGAGTTCCACCATCGCCGCCTTGATCCACCATATCAATTCGCAAATGAACAAACACGTGATCACGGTGGAAAGCCCAATTGAGTTTCTCCATCGGGATCTTAACGGCTCCGTTACGCAGCGAGAAGTGGGTGTGGATACGGAGAACTTTGCCTCCGGTCTACAGTCGTCATTGCGTCAAGATCCGGATGTCGTGGTCGTGCAAGAGCTGCTGGACCACGAGATGGTCGATGCGGCGTTAACGGCCGCAGAAACCGGCCGGTTGGTGATCTCCTCGCTCCACACACCGGATGCAACAACCACTGTGTCGCGTCTGGTTGCACTTTTTGGTCTTGAAGAACGGGAGGTCGCGAGGATCAGAATCGCCGACGCCATGGGCGGTGTCATTTCGCAACGGTTGTTGAACGGGGTGGACGGGAAGCAGTGTGTAGCTGTCGAGGTTGCCATTGCTTCGCCAGAGATGCGCAACGTTGTGCGGGATCGCCATCGTGCCGGCGATATGTACCAACTCATTGCAGACTCGCGTGAACAGTACGGGATGCAAACACTTGATCAACATTTGGTTGATTTGGTCAACCAAGGCGTCGTAGAATACGATCTGGCAGTAGCGGCTTGCACCAACGAAGACGAATTTCGTCGTCTGGACGCAATCGTCAGGGAACGGATGTCGGGTGAGTCGGAAGCGGCTGAGCGTCGCCTCGGCAAACGCACACGTCGGCACGGTGCTCACGATCGACGTCGGCGGCGGAAGGATAAATCGGAAAAGGATACATGAACGAGTTTACTGGCGTGATGGCGCCCATCACCACACCATTCGACGACAAAACTGGCGACGTCGATGCCGTCGCCTTGCGCAACAACGCCAGAAGTCTCTTGGACGCGGGGCTCTCAGGTCTGTTGGCCGTGGGTTCCACCGGAGAGGCTGCTCTGCTGGACGAGCATGAATATCGACAGGTAATTGAGTGGCTGCGTGACGTGGTGCCAGATGAAAAGCATTTGATGGTCGGAGCGGGTCGTGAATCAACGCGGGGCGCGGTGGTCGCCTGTAGGTTAGCCGGCGATGTTGGGGCGGACGCTGTGTTGGTTAGAGCGCCGGCCTACTACGGGGGAGGGCTGAGTGACGGCGCGTTGATCGATCATTTCCGTGTCATCGCCGATGAATCGCCCGTCCCCGTATTCTTGTATAACATTCCGAAATATACGCGTATTTCTCTGAGTGAAGCTGTCTTTGCCGCACTCGCGAGTCACGAGAACGTGGTGGGTGCCAAGGATTCGAGCGGAGATTTCAAAAACTTCATTGCATACCGGGACGTCGTACCGAATTGGGCGATGTTCGTTGGCAACGGCACATTGTTGTACGCGGCTCTTGAAGCTGGCGGAGTGGGTGGAATTCTCGGTGTGGCGAATTTCGCAGCAGACACGGCAGCGAACATCGCACGTTCGTTTGCCTTGGGAGAACGTCAGTATGCGGGGTCGCTGCAGGAACGTCTCACGCCGCTACACAAGGAAATAGTCGCCAAACTTGGACCGGCCGGTGTCAAGATTGCAATGGATCAAATTGGTTTGCGTGGTGGAAAGGTGCGCCCACCGTTGCAGGATGTGGATGCCAGTCAGGTCCCTGTTATTCAAAAATTGCTGTCACGGTCAGATTTGATTGCAACCTGATCTCGTTCCGGCCTGGAGTCGCCAGCTGTTTCGCGAAATCGCCAAACCCCGGCTCGCCGGTTCGAAGGAAGTTGCGTCTGTCGAAGACTTGATCGTTAAGCAGCTCGAGCGTTTCGGTTTCAATGTAGAGCGTCAGCCGTTTCGCACTTCGCCAAAGCGTCTCCATGCTGGGTCCGTGTTGGGGGCAGGCCTTGGTTGGGTTGCACTAGTCCTTATCCCGCTTTTCTTTTTTCCTATCTCGGGTTGGATTGTCGCTACCATCGGTACCGCGTCCTTTGCCGTAGTTGGATTGGTTGCCGCTGGTATTGCCAACGGCGCACTCCCGCTCAATGTACCAACGGTAGAAGCGCACAATCTTATTGCCTCTCGGACACCCGCACCGATGATATGGCTGGTGGCGCATTCCGATAGTAAAACGCAATCTATTTCTCTGAAGGGACGTATTATCGTTAGCGTCCTGTCGGTTGCGGGCCTCGTTGGTGTTTTCATTGTCTTGGGTGCGCGCCTCTTTGTACCCGTTCCAGTCATAGTCGCATCGGTCCCGCTTCTTGGGTTGCTGGTTGGCGCCGCCGGGCTTTCGCGGCCCGCGTTGCGAGGTGGTTCGCCTGGCGCCGTCGATAATGCCAGCGGTGTCATTGCAGCGCTACATGCCGCTGAGCTGTTGAGCGATCGCCAGGATGTCGGCGTGTTGATCACCGGAGCCGAAGAATTTGGGATGGAGGGTGCGCGAGCCTGGATCGCACGGGGAGACTGCTCCGGCAGTTTTATCAATTTTGACGGCGTGGACACCACTGGCTTGTTCAATATCATGAGGCACCGCGCATCAGGATCCGGCGGCGGTGGATCTCAGCGACTCCACGATGCGGTGTGCCGTGTGTTAACCGAACGGGGTCTCGGTGTTCGGTCCCGGGCGTTGCCTTTCGGCGTTTTCGTGGACGGATCGATCATTGCCAAGGGCGGTCTGCCAGGCCTTACGATCAGCCGTGGGACCTGGAAGACACTCGCCGTGGTTCACACGATGAAGGATACGGCCGATCGGACCGATCCGGTTGGAGCGGTTCTGGCCGGCGCCGCGGTTGCTGACGCTGTCCGCACCGAGCTTGGTTGACCCCTAACCGCACGCACCCTACCTTTCACTAAAGGATGCCCCGTGGGGAACCCCGCGGGGGTTTTTTTGTGCTTGCCGGAGGTTTGGCGTGTTTGGTCCAAAGTGCCAATGCATGGTGGTGGTGGGGGCACAATGGGGAGACGAGGGCAAAGGGAAGATTGTTGATGTCCTTGCCGAGCGTGCTGCCCTTGTGGTCCGCTACCAAGGAGGAGCGAATGCTGGCCATACCGTCGTAAAGGATGGCAAAGAATTCGTCCTACATCAAATTCCGTCCGGAATTTTGAATGCACAAACTCGATGCGCAATTGGCAATGGCGTCGTGCTTGATCCTCAAACACTCTTGGCAGAGATCGAGGAGCTAGAACGGCGCGGTGTGCGTGTTGGCGGTCGATTATCCATTTCAGACCGAGCCCATCTCGTGATGCCGTACCACAAGGCACTTGACGCTGCCACTGAACGTGTCCAGCGAATAGGCACAACACAACGGGGCATTGGTCCAACGTACGAGGACAAAATCGGTCGGAGAGGTATCAGGGTGGGAGACCTGCTCTTTGGCAACGGGCTCAGTGCGCGGTTGAACGATCGGATCCAATCCGCAAACTATGATCTCGAACGCCTCGGAGCCGATGAGCGCGTATCCTTGCAGGAACACGAAGAATACTTGGAAAAAATGGCACCGCGGTTGTCCAGCATGGTCGTGGATACGGGGTTGTTGACCGCCGCCGCGCTCCGAGCTGGCGAATTTGTGTTGCTCGAAGGAGCGCAAGGTGCCCTGCTCGACGT
>JAZDDC010000269.1:0-2244 GCA_036679565.1 Gemmatimonadota bacterium | reverse complement strand
GTCAATACGCGGCGTACCGTTGGACAACCTCGTGTTCAGATTCGGTCACGAAGACATTGATCCCGCGGGTTTGGGGGATCCGAACTTCGAGAACGACCTCATTGAGGTACAAACCAACCTCGACGTGAACTTGTTCGTCGCAAACGCGTTCATCACGTTTGGCATAACCGATGCCATAGACATCGGTGTCGCAGTTCCGTTTGTCACAGTAGACCTGGCCGGGAATAGCACGGCCTCGATCTTACCATTTGGCAGTGGCGCCAGTTCGGTTCATCTGTTTGACGGAACGGCCGCCGACCCCGTACTTGTGTCTGTGACGTCGGTAAGCGGGACAGCCGCCGGTATCGGCGATGTCGCAGCCCGTTTGAAGATGTGGGTAAACGGTGCGGGCGCCCTGAACATGGGGCTGATCGCCGAGGCAAGGTTCCCCACCGGAGACGCGGCCAACTTGCTTGGGAGCGGTGAGTTTGCACTCCGCGGTTTCGGTATCATGTCCGCGCAACTCGGCGACTTTACGCCCCATCTCAATTTGGGTTACGCGTACCGCAAAGCAGACTTTCAAAACAACACGGTTTTGGCCACGGTGGGATTCGATCAGTTACTTGTGCCGTGGGCAACGTTGGCGGTGGACTTCCTCAGCGAATGGCAACTCGGGGATTCCGAACTGCCCCTTGCGTCGCCGATCGTCTACCAAACACCAATTGCACGAACGGTCGAATCGACGTTCATTCCCAACCGGCGAGATGATCTGATGACGGGTTCGGTTGGATTCAAGATAGCGCCGAACGATCTGTGGAGAATTATCTTGAATGCACAAGTGCCGCTCGGAAACGGCGGCGTTCAATCGACCGCATCGTATACGGCAGGATTCGAGCTGCACTTTTAGTTGTTGTTCGCGCCCTCGTCAATCCAGGTTCTGACGATCGACCGGAGTGCCAGAGAGATTGCGCCGGCCGTAGGCATCGCACCACACGAACCGCCATCCATTCTCAGCATCAAGACACTCGTCGCAGAGCTGCCCGCCACAATGCGTGTGCCGGAAGTACACGTCGATGCGACACCGACCGTCTGACCGTGGGTATTGCCAGTCAGGAGGTTAGGCGAAAACGTGCCGTTGTGACAACCTGAAGTTGCGCAATTCACCGAGAAGATTGGTTGTACATTGTGCGACAGTGAAACCGCGACGGTGAACGTGTTTGTGGCCGCGCTTGTAAGTCCGGTACTCACGAAACTCAGCCGGTGACTGCCAAAACCAGTGGTCTGCCCGACAATACGTAAGCCGGAGAAAGTCGCCAGACCAAATGACGTTGACCGTGTCGTCACCCCTGTCAACGTGCCGGTTCCGGAAAACTTTGAGACGGTTACGCTGACACCGCTCGCAAGAACACTATTTCCGTACACGTCACGCAATCGCACCGAAGTCAGGAAACTCACGTTTGACGTGACATTGCTTGGTTGTGTCACGACGTTCAATTGTGACGGTAGCCCTGCGCCGATTGACACTGAGCTGCTCAAAGCCGCCGTCAACGTACCCGACGCAAACCGAAGTGTACGTGTCCCCGTCACACCACCAATCGATAAGCCCGTAAACGTGGCGGCACCCGTTGCCACACTGGTCGAGCGGGTGAGTGTGCCAAGTAAGGCCGGGCCTCCGGTTGCAATGGACGCCGTCACGGAGCGTGCTTCGGCGACGTTGTTGCCAAATTGGTCTCTGATCTGCACAGCAAACGCCGGCGAAAACGCTACGCCAGCCTGAGCAGAGGTCGGTTGTTGCGTAATCGCAACCTGGGACGCGATTCCCGCGCTAGCCGTGGCGGTGAAGGTGACCGGACTACCGGTGAGGCCAGCCACGACCGCGGTCAGTGTTTGCGTTCCTGCCACCGTCCCCAAAGTCCAAGTTGTTGCCGCTTGGCCGCTCGCGTTCGTTGTAACCGACGACTGCGAAACACTTCCCGCCCCAGCGCTGAACGTCACGCTGACGCCTTGTACCGGGTTGCTGGACGCATCGAGTACACGGACCGTTGGAGTGGGTGTGACCACCGCGGCGACCGTCCCGGTAAGCGAAATCGTGCTCACCGGTTCGATGGCGGCAGCGGTGCCGGCAACGAAGCTTACGATCGCGTTATCCACAATGACCAAAGCGTTCACCGTTCCGGTGACAGTGGCCGTCGCCACCGACACGGATGATGTCAATGTCGCCTCGTATTGCCCCGACCCAAGATCGCTCACTATACCGAGCGTCCC
>JAZDDC010000268.1:0-6742 GCA_036679565.1 Gemmatimonadota bacterium | reverse complement strand
GACATTGGGCCGTGGGATAGGCCGCGGATGGCTGTTGACTAACGATTTGTGATGGAGCAATTCCTCAAATCGTCAATTGGCAATCGTTAATCAGCTGGTCACCCCCCGAGGGATTTTCATCTCACCGCGGGAGTCCCAAAGACCCCAACAAGCTCCCTGTGGCCCTTCGTTTACGACTTTCCAGGCTTCGTCGAATCCAGAGAAGTAGAACGATTGCACGGCGTTGAGATCCGCCCACGCGAGGAAATCGTAGAAGAATCTCGTAGCGTTGGCCGGATTTGGTTGCGCATCCAGAATTGTGTTCCCACAGGTGGGCCATCCGGTTTCTCCAACCATCACGGTTTTTCCGCCGCTGGCCTGAGACAAGATTCGATACGAGGCGTCCAACGACGTGATGGCGTTACCGATGGCCGTGCCATCCCAAAACGGATAAAAGTTGGCGAGGACGACATCTATCGCGGCAATCACATTGGGGTGAGCGAGGAGTCGGTCATGTGTGTCGTTGTACGTCACGGGAATACCAGGCAGCGCCGCTTGAGCGCGTTGGATGAACCCAATCAGCTGATCTTCCGTGAGATCGCCACGGAGGAGCACTTCCCCACCGACGATGGCCAAATCGACTTCACCCTGGTTGGCGCGCTGGATGAGGCAGTCGAGTTCCGCTTCGTTGCGGACGGAGTCCGTACCAAGCCACGCGCCCATGGCGATTTGTAAACCAAACTCCCGTGCAACAACACCCGCCGCGTCCAGGCCGCCCGTACATCCGAACGTGCGAATCCACTGCGTGTAGGGTGCAATGATTGCGATCCTATCGCGGATTTGTTGTTCGCTCACAACGAACGAAGGATCCTGACCGTCGAGGAACGGACTAAAGTTGATTCCGAATATTGAGAAGAGCGGCGCCACAGTCACCGTCCGGCCATCCGTAAAACCGTCGGTACGCGCTGTGACATCCACGGCGCCGAGCGAAAAGGCAAAGAGGATACCCGTCTGGTCTACGAACGCAATGTTCGAATCCGATACGGACCACTCCACTTGATTACGGACGACCAGACTGTCGTTTCGATCACGCAACGAAACGGCCAAATGCATCGTATCGCCCTCGGCGACTGTAAAACTCGTCGGGTCGATAGACATCGATACGGGTACCTGATTAACCACGAAATTCACCGTGTCCGCGGCCCCATCCATTCGCGCGGTCACCATAACTTCACCGTTGCCCACCGTCGTGACGACGCCACCGTCTAAGCGAACCACGGTCGTATTGGACAGCGTCCATGCGGGGACGGTATCGTCGATCGGGGAGCCACGCGCATCTTGCGCTGCCCACGTCAGAGGCACCGTCTCTCCAAATGCGTCGAGTGTGTCGGTATCCGGTGTGAGATCAAGAAAGACGGCGATCTGATCTACCTCAATCGCCACCGAATCAGAACTCTCACCGACAACGGCCCTAACGTAACCGACGCCGTTCGCGACCGCGGTGGCGATACCCGTTGCACTCACGGCGATGACGTTGGTACTCGACGCAGACCACTGAATGGATTCAACCGGCATCACGTTTCCACGACTGTCAAACGCGGCGGCCGTGAGTTGCAAGGTCTCCCCAAGAGAACGCAACATGGCCGCGTTCGGCGAAACAACCAAACGGCTAGGTCGTTGCAGGACGGTGACTCGCACCGAGTCGGAGCCTTGCTCGGCGGTGGCCGCGATGAATGTCGTGCCGTTTCGCACGGCCGTGATCACACCGTTCTCACTGACCACTGCCACGGTCTTATCCGACGACGTCCAATCCACTGCTACATTCGTTATCGCATAGCCGTTGGCATCGTACAAACTGACGGCGAGAGGCGTTGTTTCGCCAACCGCACGGAGAGTATCGGCGCTCAGCACAATCTCGACACGTGCAACCCGCTGTGCGACCGTGAGCGAGACGGAATCAGAAACGGCATCCAACGTCGCGGTGATGGCCACCGTTCCATTTGATCGCGAAACGGCTGCCCCACCCCCGGTGACCCCCACGATATTACCGTCGGACGAGCGCCACATCACATCCTCAGTTCCTACCTGCGCTCCAAATTGATCGAATGCCGTGGACACGAAAAAAACCGTGTCAGTGATGGAATAGAGAGTATCGACCGAGGGGGTGATAACGAGAGAGACGATGCCGGCGGGTGCGGGGTCCGGATTTACAAGGTGCAAATCCTCCTCGCATGCGGCAACCCATATCAGGCTGCCAAGAATCGCGAGTGACCACGCCCGATGATGTTGAAACACGGCTCGATCCATCGAAATCGCGGTCCTGGGTCGTGAGTCGGTATGCCGATATCCAACCTCGGCCTGCATACACCGGGGGACCGGTAAATTTGGGGACTGTATAGGTTTTTTACAATAGCGGAGAATGACGGAACCAACGATTTGCGATTTGTGACGTTCTTGCAGGTCGGGTTACGGCCAAAACTCCGCACATCCCAAATCAAAAACAAATATCACATCACAACATCGCCGTCACGCCCGCATCGCAAGGATGACCCGTTCCAATCTCTCACGGACCTGAGTCGCCAACGCCTTGATCTCTTGCCGACCGGTAATCCCTAGCTGCGCCACAGGATCGATCGCCGCAACCGAGCAGCGGTTGGGGTCATCCGTCGCATAAACAACCACATTACATGGCAAGAGCAAGCCAATGTCCAACTCCTCGGTAAGGGCCTGATGCGCCAGGGCCGGGTTGCACGCACCAAGGATGACGTAGGGTCGGAAATCGACGTCAATTTTGTTTTTCAACGTCTCCTTCACATCGATCTCTGTAAGGACCCCGAAACCCTCCTTGACCAATTCCTCTCGTGTTTTTGCGACCGCATCCGGATATGAGAGGTGGCATTCGGCCTTTATGGCATAGTTGGTGGCTTGTCGCATCTCTTCGTTCCCTCTAGTTGTTTTTTGATTTTGCGCCGCATGCCTCTTTGCCCTAATCCCTACCAGCCAACCTGGGCCGCCATACCCGAAACACCGAGCACAACCAACAGGCGACCAAAGAATATACTGCATCTCGCAAATCATAAACCGGCCTACCGCTTGACGTTGACACCTGGCCCTCGTAGATCACGCCAGGCAATCCCCAGGAGCACACATGTCGTATCGCAGGGCCAGCGGGACATTCACCGTATTCCTTATAAGCGGCGTTCTCAGTGCCATCTCAGCGCCGTTGGCGAGTCAAGCCACCAGTCAAGAGGTCCTGGAGGCATTTCGCTGGCGCAACATTGGGCCGGCCAACATGGGTGGCCGAGTCGTGGATATTGAGGGTGTGGACGCCGATTTTACAAAGGTCTTTCTGGCCGCTGCATCGGGTGGTGTTTGGAAGTCGGTGAACGCTGGAACATCATGGGAACCCATCTTCGATGACTACCCCGTCGCCTCAATCGGCGATATCGCAATCTTCCAACCGGACCCCGATATCATCTGGGTCGGTACCGGCGAGGCCAACAACCGCAATAGCGTCGCGTGGGGTAACGGGATCTATAAATCCACTGACGGTGGTGACACCTTCGAACACCTTGGCTTGGACTCCACCCACCAAATCGCCCGCGTTGTTACACATCCCACCGATCCTCGCATTGCATACGTCGCCGCTATTGGACACCTCTGGGGTCATTCGGGGGACCGGGGACTTTTCAAAACCACCGACGCCGGCCTCAGCTGGCAACTGTTGAGGGGTGGTCTCCCGCAAGACGGTCGGACGGGCGCTACCGACCTCGTGATGGATCCAACGGATCCAAATATCCTTTACGTAGCATTTTACGAACGACTGCGCCGGCCCTGGACATTCTCAAGCGGCGGACCCAACGGTGGCATCTTCAAATCGACCGATGGTGGAGCCAATTGGGTGAAACTCACCAATGGCTTGCCGGAAGGCGACACTGGGCGCATTGGTCTGGCCATCTCTCGCCAAAACCCCGGCTTGTTGATGGCCATCGTCGAGGCCGAACACACCGGCGTACTCGACAAACCCGGTTCGGGGATCTACCGCTCGACCGACGGCGGTGAGCGTTGGACGTACATTAACACATACAACAATCGCCCTTTTTACTATTCACAGATCAGGATCAACCCACTCGACGATCAACGTGTCTATGTGTTGACCACTCGCTTCATGGTTTCAGAAGATGGCGGCACGACCTTTCGCAACGGAAGTCCGGACGAAGAGATTCACGGCGACTTTCACGCCATGTGGCTGGACCCCGGTAACACCGACCGCTACTACATCGGCCAAGACAAGGGCCCGTTCCTTACACATGACCACGGCGACCATTTCCTATTTTTCGACAACATCGCGATAGCGCAGTATTACCGGATCGGTGTCGATATGCGTGATCCGTACTACGTCTACGGCGGGTTACAAGACAACGGGACATACGGCGGTCCCAGCTTCAGCCGAGATGCTCGTGGCATTTTGAGCGACTCGAATTGGAAGCTACACTGGGGCGACGGACAGGACATCCAGATCGATCCCACCGATTGGCGCACATTATACACGGAGGCAGAAGGCGGAAGTTTCCGGCGTTACAACGTGGAGACACATGAGTTCTCCGGTACGCGTCCCAACCCAGAGAACATTCGCAACTATGCCGAGACGATCCCGGCGAACATGCGCAACGGCGGTCGCGAGTTTCGTTTCAATTGGTCAGCGCCACTCGTAATGTCACCGCACGATCCCTCTACGCTATTCCTCGGCGGTAATCATCTGTTTAAAACGACCGACAAAGGCGACACTTGGTCGATCATCAGTCCGGATTTATCGACCAATGATCCGGCCAAGACAATGCGCGGCCAGAGTGGCGGTATCACACCTGACAACTCGGGAGCGGAAACACACGGATCGATCACGTCAGTTTCACAATCGCCGATTGATCGCGGCGTCATCTGGGTTGGTACGGACGATGGGAACGTGCAGGTAACGCAAAACGGAGGAGGCTCCTGGACCAACGTGCGTGAGAACGTACCCGGTGTGCCTCAAGCAATCTGGCTTGGCCGGTTGGAGGCC
The DNA here is from genome assembly GCA_036679565.1 of Gemmatimonadota bacterium. GTDB lineage: Bacteria > Gemmatimonadota > Gemmatimonadetes > Gemmatimonadales > GWC2-71-9 > JAZDDC01. The sequence goes on along the minus strand of JAZDDC010000268.1, from coordinate 1,704 downwards.
TCGCGCTTTGACAAAGGATCCGTTTACGTCACGTTCGACGGTCACCGCAGTGACGTATTCACACCATGGATTTTCACGACCACTGATTTCGGGGCAACGTGGACCAACATCACGAACAATATTCCGGATGGACAGGTCATTCACGTCATCCGGGAAGATCGGATCAATCCTAACCTGCTTTTCGTCGGGACGGAGTTTGCCGTGTTCGTGTCATTGGATGGTGGAGCACGTTGGGACCGACTCATGAACAACATGCCCACGGTCGCCACGCAGGATCTGGTGATTCACCCGCGGGACGCCGACCTTGTGGCCGGTACACATGGTCGCAGCATTTGGATACTGGACGACATCACGCCGTTACAGCAACTCACACCCGAAGTCCGTGCCTCACCGGCCCACGTGTTCGAGCAAAAACAAGCGACACTGTGGCACAACACAAGCCGCGGTGGACAACGTGGGCACCATTGGTTCGCCGGAGAAAATCCGCCGAGCATTGAACTCACAAGCAGCGTCCCGCGTGCGCGCTTTCGGAATACCGCATTTCTGACTTACTACATTGGCCAAGAGTCCGACGACGTCACGCTCGAGGTTCGCGATGCGTCCAGTCGCAACACTCGAACCGTCAACGTGCCGTCATCCCCGGGCATTCATCGATACCAGTGGGATCTTCGCTTTGATCCTCCACTCTTTACCGAGGCCCAACGAGCACAAATAGACCAGGCCTTCGATCGAGCATTGGTAGAGGTGCCATTCTTCGCCGATCGTTTACAAACCGCCCGCGTTCGGTTCAATGAGGCCGACAATCCGACGGCAGAGCGGACCGCATTGGCACCATTGCTGAGTCCGTTTATCGACTCCGGCCTGGGGCCGGAGTTCGGGTTTCAAACAGCCGGCGCAGGCTCGTATGTGGTATCTTTGGCCATAGGTGGGAGGTCCTATTCGGGGACGTTGCGCATCCGCGAGGACCCGCTCACTGATAATTGATTGGAATGACTAACGATTTGGTTCCTCGATTCAAGAAACGTTAATCGCACGTCGTTAATGAGTTTTTGATTATATGTCTCACAATATCGAAACTATACAATCCGCCCTAGGCGATCGTTACCGTGTCGAACGCGAACTCGGCGAAGGCGGCATGGCAACCGTCTACCTCGCCAAAGACCTCAAACACGACCGGAACGTAGCGGTAAAGGTTCTCAAAGCCGAAGTCGCGTCTTTCATCGGTGCTGACAGATTCACCCGAGAGATCGAAATCGCGGCCAGGCTTCAACATCCGCATATCTTGCCGCTACACGATTCGGGTTCCGCGGGCAATCTGCTGTACTACGTCATGCCCTTCGTCCAGGGCGAAAGCCTCAGCGACAAGCTGAAACGAGAGGGCAAGCTTTCTTGGCAAGAGTCAGTGTCCATTTCCGCGGAAGTCGCGTCTGCGTTGGACTACGCCCATCGAGAAAATATCGTTCATCGCGATATCAAACCCGCAAACATTCTCTTGTCCCAGGGCCACGCTATCGTGGCTGACTTTGGCATCGCCCGCGCACTTGCCACGACGAAAACAGGTTCCGATCTCACCCAGATGGAGTTCGCCATAGGGACACCGTCCTATATGAGTCCCGAACAAGCCGTGTCCGATCCCGGTATCGACGGTCGATCGGACATCTACGCGCTGGGCTGCGTGCTCTACGAAATGTTGTCGGGCAAGAC
>JAZDDC010000267.1:0-3804 GCA_036679565.1 Gemmatimonadota bacterium | reverse complement strand
GTACCGGCGGCTCAACGAACAGGCAGGTGGTGACGATAGAGGTTACACGATTGCGGCACAGGTGGTTTGGGGAAATCCGGAGGAGGCTCAAGCCGCGATGGATGCCATGTTGACCGGCGGAATTCCCGGGAATGTCGCGATGGCGGCGGCGGTTGTACACAATCCAGCCATCGTACCTGATCTGTTAGACGCCATTTCGCCTTTGATGGAGCAAACAGGCGCACAGGCCATCAACACTAAGTATGGGATTTCACAAGTGGCGCTCACGGTTGGAGATTTGGACCGCGTAGAAAACATCGTCGCGTCATTCGAAACATCGGACCAGGTTAATCTTCGCCCGTTGGGTTACGTCATCCGGATTCTGGCCGTTTTGGGTGGCGTGGAACACAAATCGTATGCGGAGGACATATTCGAACCACTGGGTGAGCTGCAGGGACAAAACGCCGTCGGGTTCTTGCGTACGTTGTTTGCGTTGAATGAGGGGGACGTCGCAACGGCTCGTGTGTTGATGCGGGATCTGGAGCCGCAGGACTCCACCCGCACCCACCGGATGCGTGCGTTAGAGGGATGGGCATCGGTACTGGAGGGTGACACGCTCCGGGGTATCGAGGACCTTAAGGCCGCGATCGACTCGCTCGGGCAAAGCGGTTTGGGTGGCGGGCAAGTGGATAACACTTTTCGATTCGTGCTGGCACGAGTTCTGGCTTCACGTACCGACACACGTGATGAGGGGTTGCGGATGTTGCGGTATGGTTTCGACATCAGAACTGCGCCGGAGTTGTATGCCGTTCGGCAGTTGACGCTAGCACAGGTTCTCGAATCCATGGGAGATTTCGAAAGTGCTGCGGTTGCGTTATCAGATTTCATCAACGTGTGGCAAAACGCGCACCATCGGCTGCAAGCGCGAGTGGAAACGGCCCGTCGTGACCTGGAACGGGTGAACGCGCTCCGGAACTGACGTCGGCAAATCGCTCAGGTTTTCTACGTGATGTTAGGTTGCGGTGGTTGGTACCTGCTCGTCGTGTGTGCGGACGTCGTGGGTGACTGATGGGGCAACAACGCCCAAGCTTCCGTTTTCGTCGCATGCTGCCAAGCCGGGCCAGGGTAGGAGCGGCGACCGCTTGTCATCAAGCTTCCTCCTCGTATGCATTGTGGAAAACGACATCTCGTTAACGGGGCCGTATCCCGAACCCCGGGTGAGCCATCCGAATTGACCACCACGCATCCCCCGTTCGAATGTTGAGTAGGGTGAGTTGCGGTGGGTGATTGAATCCCGGGTTGAATTCACCGCTTCGGCCGGACGGCACCAACGCGGTCGAGTCCGAAAGAAAGACGGGCCGGCTGAGCTACGGCGGCCGTCCGGTCAGGCTGATCGAGTTCAGATCGAAGGGTGGCAACGGGTTGAGATTCGGCGTGTATCGGAGAATAAGCCCTGCGCCGAAAAAGTCGAACCCTCCTGGGTCCGAAAGAAGCAGCGTCCCGTCGCTGGGGGTCACGGCCATGCGCCCTAAGTGCGGGCGCGGAATGGAAGCGATGACGTCTCGAGTGGTCAGGTCCACCGCGAATGTCCGTGCCGTACTCGTGGCGTACATGATCCGCTCGGAGGGATCGAACGCCACCTGAACGACCCACCGGCCGCGACCCGTGGTGTCGATGGCGATGGAATCGAGCACCTCGATCCGGACGGCATCGACGAAGTAGACCCACCCGCGACGGCCGTCACGTGCCGCGCCGAGGGCCATCACCGACGGCCGACCCGCGAACCCGCGCTCCAGCCGTACCATCCCCGCGGCGGTCCCGACCTCGAGATTCGCGATCACCGCGGTGGTCTTGCGCTGTGCGAGGTCGACGGCGACCAAGAACTCCCCGACGGCGTAGAACAACACCTCCCCACGCGGTCCTACTGCGAGCGCCGTTGCGGCCACCGCAGGAGCCGCGAGAGACGCCCACCCCAGATCGTCGAGCGTCTCGGTCCAATTCGCCCGACCGCGGCGCAGGTCGAACGACACCAGGGCCGTCTCGGATCCACGGAGACCGTTGAAAAAGGCCGCCCCCACATCGGGCTCCATGGCGATTGCGAATCTCGGACCCCCAAGCCGTCGAGGACATCCCGCGCCTCGCGGGCATCGAGGTCTACCCGGGTCAGCAGACTGTCGCCGATAATCCAAACCGCGTTCGGAAGCGGGCCCAGGTCGGTTGGGAACAGACAGGCCGAGCCGAGGACCACCGGCCACAGTGCCCATCGAAGGAGTGGTTTCATCATCGGTTGGTATCGTTGCCCATATAATTAAAAGGATGTCGCAGGACGTGTGGATGTCTCAAACTATCTTGCTGAAAGGGTTGCAAGATGTTTGTTGCGTCTTGATGGCATTCGAGACGTAACCTCCAGGGTCCCAAATCCCGGACGCCGCGCGGTTGCTGGCGGTCCGCTCCAACTCGGTGAAACTCTTCGGCGGGTTCTCCGTATTTCTCTTAAAAACTAAGACATATGATGAATCGCCACTTTCTTGGAGAGTTCGAGCAGATCGTTTTGCTCGCGATAATGCGGCTGGGCCCCGATGCGTACGGGGTCACGATCCGCCGTGAGATAGAAGCCCGAACGGGTCGGTCGGTCTCTTTGGGGGCGATTTACCCCACACTCCATCGGCTGGAAGAAAAGGGATTCGTCAGTTCCTACACCGGCGAGCCAACCGCCACCCGGGGCGGACGCGCCAAACGCCACTTCCTTATAGAAGCCTCCGGCATGGCGGCCGCTCGCGCGTCACGCGAGATGATCGAGTCGTTGTGGCGTGGGTTTGAGACGGACATGGAGGGTGAGGGGTGAGCCCGGTCCCGCCCCGAATCCCGCAGGTCGTACGGAAGGTCCTCGATTCCATTGAGTATGATGCAATCGTCGGGGACCTCGAGGAAGAATACCTCGAGTATGTGTTGCCCGAACGCGGTGTCACGCGTGCGAGGTTTTGGTTCTGGTCCCACCTCATGAAGTCTGTCGTTGCCGGCGCTTTGCATGCGGCCAAGTACCGATCGAAGAAAGTATCCCGGACGGTATCCACGCCCACCGAGTCGTTTGGGCGGTCACAATCTGTGGGAGAGAAGATGAATTCGTTGTTCAAAGATCTAAAGTTTGGATTGCGTATGGTACGCAAGGCACCAGGCATGTCGGCGATTGCGATTCTCGCCATCGCGTTGGGTGTCGGCATTACCACCCACACCTTTAGTATCGTCTACGGTTCGGCCATACGTGGGTTGCCGTACGAAGGTGCGGACCGTCTGATGAATCTCGTGCGAAACAACATTGCGGAAGACATTCAAAGCATGGGTGTACCAATCCACGACTACATGGATTGGCGCGACCAGCAAACCTCGTTTGAGGGATTGGCTGCGTTCTACCAGGGGACTGTGAACGTCGCGGACAATGACGGGCAACCAGAACGATTCTCCGGTGGGTTCATTTCGTGGAACACGTTTCGGCAGGTGGGGGTGGAGCCGTTGATTGGCCGCAACTTCCGGGAGGGGGAAGATCAACCGGGTGTCCCGCTGACGATCATGTTAGGCTACAACGTTTGGCAAACTCGTTACGGCGGCGATGCCAATATCCTGGGCAAGACCGTACGTACCAACGGCCGGACGGCGACAATCGTGGGCGTTATGCCGGAGAAGTTCCGGTTTCCTTTCGACGAAGATTTATGGATGCCACTTGGCATCGACGCGGCGCAGCTCGAACGCGGTGACGGTTTTTTCCTCCAGGTCATCGGTCGATTGCGTGACAATGTAGCGATCGAAGCAGCGCAAACGCAGATGGCC
>JAZDDC010000266.1:0-9104 GCA_036679565.1 Gemmatimonadota bacterium | reverse complement strand
CCAAATAGTTGAACGCATCGAGGACACTGAACAGGGCGTTGAGCATTAGTTGCCCACCTCTGCCAACACTTGAAGCGCGAGCGGTGCGCGGCCGTGATCCGACGTGGCCAGTTCACGCAGTGCTTTGACACCGCCAAGTTCGCGAAGCCCACGCGCCGCTGTGATCGCAACCCACTGCGACGGATCCTCGCGGGCCGCGCGATGCAGATGGGCGGCATCTTCAGGGTTACCCAGCTTGCCCAACGCACCGGCCGCAGCGCCCCGCACCACCGCGTCCTCCGAGACGAGGAGTTCTCGAATCAACTCCACATCCTCGGCGCGCCCCACACGTGCGAGCAGACGGAGCGCCGACGCACTCAAGTCACGGTCCCAATTGGCACGCAGCAAACGAGCGGCGATCTCCGCGGACTTGAAATCGTTCAGCTGCCCGAGCGCGCCCGCTGCAATTGACCGAACCACTGGTTGTGCGGTGTCGTCAGAAAGCCTCTTGCGCAACGCTGGCGCCGCCGATGGGCCGATTCCCGCCAACATCGCAGACAGGAAACTGGGCCGCCAACTGGAAAACCGGTGCAGCCGCGCCAGAATATCGTCAGTAAACTGCGGTGTATCGCGGTGGGACAACGCTCGTGCCGCTGACATAGCCACCAGAGGTGAACGGTCGTCCAGAAACTCACCTATCTTCGCGGCGAATTCAGTCAACCCCAACTCGCCCAAGGTCTGGAGGGCACGCGCTCTTCGTTCCGCACCACGACGTCTTAACCGACTGGCGATACGGGGCAAGTAGGGCCGGGCGAGAATCTCCAGCTTTGCTGTTTCGTCACCCGATAAACGCCGCATATAGCGGAGAACGAAATCGGCGAAATAGAACTCATCATCCGACGCTACATGATCCCACAAGGATTGGGCCGTTCCCTCGCCGTAAAGGAACTCCATGAGAAGCGGCTCCCAAGTTTCCTCGAGCGCAACCCACCGCGCTTCGGTGCGCATGTTCTTTAAACGGAGATGCAGTGCTGCCGAGGTGAACAGAAGCACGAACCCACACAACACGATGATCCCTGCGATGAGTACCAGGAGGAGGTCGTCGTTCGGTAGCCACGATTCAAACATGAATCAGCACCAAACACGGCGACTGGGGACGACTTGGGTCGGAAAACCTTGACCCAGGACCGTCATCACGATGGATACATCGGTTAGGGCCGAGCCACATCCTCATGCTCTCGAAGCAGTCGCTGGACACGCGCCACTAACTCTGCGGCCGAAAATGGCTTTGTGACATAGTCGCTCGCGCCAAGATCGAACGCGCGGACAACATCTTTCTCACGACCCGTGGACGTGAGCATGAGGATGGGAACATCCGAATACGAAGGTGTCTTGCGCAAATTACGCAGTAGCTCAAAACCATCCATTCCGGGCATCATTGCTTCTAGAATCACCAGCGACGCATCGATGCCACTGGCTGCATTGGCGGCGTCGGATCCATTCGCAAAATGGACAACTTCAAACCCTTCACGTTTCATACGGTGAGTTATCAACTTCGCGGTGACCGGATCGTCTTCCGCAAGCAGAATCGTCCACGCCTCCGGCGTGATGTCGTCCGCCTCGGATACAACCCGATTGCGACCGGACACCTTGGCCAAGTACAATTGTCGATCCGCGGCAGCAATGGCTTGCATCACCGTGTCCTCGCCACCCACCATGGCGACCCCACCGGAGCAGGTGACACGAACCTTGATCACGCCGTCCACGATAACGGGGTTTTCGCGAAGCACGGCCTGAATTTTTTGCAACGCGATTACCGCACCGGGCACTTCCGTACCGGGCAACAAAACGGCGAATTCGTCTCCGCCCCATCTTGCGACCACATCAGACCCTCGTAACGTGTCAGTCATCCAGCCGGCAATTTTTCGCAGCACGTCGTCGCCCAATGCATTTCCGTATAAATCGTTCACGCGTTTGAAGCGATCCACATCGAACAGACAAACCGAAAGTGGTGCCGCGTTTCGAACACTCACGGCCAGCTCGTGCTCAAACGCCTCAGTAAATGCAGTGCGATTGCGCATGCTCGTGAGCGGATCGTGACGTGCGTGAAGACTTGCCTCCGCCGTACGCTGCAACTTTGCAGACACGGTAGCCGAAAGTGTTTCCGGGTCTATCGGTTTTTCCAGGTATTCGTCAGCTCCCAACGCAAGACATTCCGTCTTTGGCTGAGAACCCGTTAATGGGGATAACACAAACACAGGTAAAACCGCCGTGCGCGGACGCTGCCGTAGCTTGAGCAGTAAATTTCTTCCATCGGTGTCCGGCAAGAAAATGTCGAGGATCACGAGCGCCACATCCTCTTCCGCCAAAATACCCTCGGCGTCGGTGGCCGTGTCTACCAGCACGACTTCGCGATTTTGCGTGGTCAGTGTGGCACGTATCAGTTGTGCGGTTGCGGGGTCCTCTTCGATAACAAGCACCTTGGTCCGCATTTCGTCGCGCTCAGCGGCCTCGGCGCGAAGAGCTTGGAGCAGACGCGTCGTCGGGGGCAGGAGATCACCTTCGGACGCATGTTCCACCTGTTCGGCGGGGTCACCGAGTCCGGGAAACTCGACCAACAAGCCGGAGCCCCGCAACGAGCGCGCGATCCGACGAATCGAGTCATCCGCCCTCAGATCACCCTCTTCCAACGCAGCACGTGCCGAGTCAAGAGCATCGATCTGGGCGGTGAGGCCCTGTCTGTACCAACGTCTTAGATCACCCATAGATTGGACTGGCTCTGTTTATCTACACATCCGTGTGTACGCGGCCTTCTCGGCCACTTGTTTCCAGAACATCCGTCACTATACAGGGTACGTCCGACCTCGAACCGAGATGCGCTTGGCGAGTGACGAAAGACGAAGATCCTCCGCCCCAAAAAAATGGAGATGACGGTCGCGGCAGCCACGCCGAGAGAAATCAGCGAGGCGCTGCCGGCCCCCGCTTGATCACGGGCTGACCATCGCACCGCTAGTGTGCCGCAGCTCCACTATGTTAAGGCCGCCGGCACCGTTGGCCACATAGAGCGCGTCCGCGAAACACCAAACAAAATTGGCAGAACCGCCGTTCGGAAACTGCACCTGACCCATCAGCGTGAGCTGCGGGTTGACCGCATCGAGTTCAGACAGTTCGCCAATAGCTTGGTACACAAACAAGCCGCCTCCACCATTGGCTACGAAAACCAAGTCCCGGTGGAATGCAATGCCGTTCGTAACCGACATTTCCGGTGCAACACCGTCTACGACCGGTGGCGGAATGACCTGCAGCACCGTGCCATCACTCCTCGAGACCACTTTGAGCCCCTCATCGCCCGCCGCAACCAGGACCAAATTGTTGGCCACCAATATGGTCGATTTTGATTCTGGGATGTTTGCGCCGCCAACTTCATGTACGGCCTGCAGCTCCGGAACGGTGTTGTAAACCCGAACTTTTGCCGACGAACCAGCCATGGCAACGACGGTTTCTTCCCACGAATCGACCGATCGGGCATCGGCGAACTCGTCGAAATACACCAGGTCAAGCGACGAACGGTCAAAAACCGATAGGCCACCCACGGGATCCCCGCCCGTCCCCGACGTGACGTAGACCCGATCGTTCACCACACGCACACCCGTACCGGTAAAGCTAGGTAAATCGACCCGTCTCACCTGATCCGTCAGTTTTTTGTTATCCAGCTGTATCTCTTCTAAGGCCGCCGGCGTCAAAAACCCGTCCGAACTCGTCCCCGTCGCCAAATAGAGAACGTCTCCGTCCCCGTAATCGATCGAAGACACGTCGGTATCTAAGAATAATCCCTGCGACCAGAGTCGAATGTCGTCCTCATCGGGGACAAAAAACACATCCACTCCACCCATCCGGGCCGGGCCCTGCACATTGTAGGCGACGAAAGCTTTGGGGTAAGAAAAAGCCATGTGCGTGGCTTGTAAGGTCACCCCATTGAGCACAGGCGGATCCACCTCGGCACGCAAAATCAACTCATACGATGCTTCCGGTGCGGACGCGAAGTCCGGCAGCCGATCAACCGTGAGGGCCAGCGGCATCTCCGCAACCGCATGCACACGAAGGTTGAGTTCGGCCTCGTTGTTATTGATAAGCAGCCGACCGTCCGGATTGGGCCCGAATCCGTCGGAACACCCAACCGCTGCGGTCACCAGCAGGGTCAATGCCGCTGCTCGAATCGCTTTTTTGTCGGGGCGCATGGCGCCCTTCTTCAGCTTATTGTTTGTCATTCTTTGATCCAACCTCCGACTGCCATCCTGCTCAACGAAAACGGCCTGAAGCGGGTCCGAGCAGTTTTCGACCATCAGCCATGGCGTTAGGAGCAAACGCCGTGCCGCATACCACCAGCCTAATCCGCTGACGGCAGCAACCTGAGATTACTTCAACTTACGGGCCAATATACCCTCCACAACACGTTTTCAGCGGTGAGGGTCGTCACTAAAAGATCGGTTGGGTAGGGGGTGTCCTTTACTAGGATCGGCCGAGCACTCGTATGGGAGCGCCGCTGGCCCTGCAATTCCGGCGTTACGCCTCCAAAAACGTGGTCCGCCAATCGGTCGGGCAAACCGCACGGCCCTCCGATCCACCCGGCCGCGCCACCCCACTCTCCAGACAGGCGCCAACCTCTATGGCGACACCAACTTCCCGCGGAGGACCGGATCTTTCCAGAAGTTCGCCGGTGATGGCGCGGGACATGCAGGATAGGGAACATCGTGATAGATGGGAGCATCCCATCGTAAGCCTGTTGAACTTCGCAGTGAGCCCAAAATGACAGCCACCACCGTTCACACGTGGATTGAACCCGTTCCCGTACAATTGCTCGGGGATCCGCAAGAGTCTCCCGACCACCGTTGCGACATCTGTGTGGAGTGCTTGCAAGGTGTACCGTGTCTGCAAAGCTTCGAAAGGCCCGGGGTCCAAATAAACCGGCCACTGGGTCATTTGAACTTGAAAGGCCATTAATCACATTCCGAACGTAATGTTTGGAACATTCTGGACCTCAACCAACCTCGTATAATCTGTTTAGCCTGGTGTCGTGAAACACGTGCCAGCCATCCGAAACGCATGTGTCGGCAAATCCATTGCAATGATTTGGTCGAGTGGGAGCTGCCACTCTATTCCGGAAGCCGTTACCTTTTTCAGGCTACACGCGACCGTGGCGGAATTGGTAGACGCGCAGGATTTAGGATCCTGTACGGTAACGTGTGAGGGTTCGACTCCCTCCGGTCGCATACACGGCCAGAGCGATTTCCTTGGCGTTCCTTCGTCGAACTTGAACACTTCACCATGACAGAAATACAAATTACACGCACCAAAGATGAACCTGGCGCCACGACCCTGAGTGTCGAGGCACCGGTCGAAGTTGTGCTGGCCGCGGAGAAAAAGGCCGCGGGTCACTACGCCAGGCGTGTGAAATTGCCAGGATTCCGGAAGGGCAAGGCACCACCGGAGATTATTCGAAAACGATTCGGCGATGCCATACGCGAAACCGTCATTCAGGAATTAGTAAAGGACAGCTGGAAACAAGCCGTCGAATCTCAATCGTTGGCACCAATCAGCGAACCTGAAGTGCACAAGTTGAAATTCGAGGCCGATCAACCAGTCACGTTTGAGTTTTTGGTGGAGACCAAGCCGGATATTACGTTCGACAGGCTTGGCGGCTTCACCGTGACACGGACGGAAGAGTCCGTTACCGACGCCATGGTCACTCAGCAAATCGACCAAATACGTCAACAGAAAGCACCCTGGGTTCCCTTCGAGGAGGGTAAGCCACAAGACGGCGACCTGGTGCACGTGACCATCACGACTAAGAATGACAAGGACGACAACGAAGAAAAGACATACGACATCGTGCTCGGCAAAAACCAGGCACTGCCCGCGGTAGAAGAAGTGATCTTGCAGATGCAAGTTGGCGAATCCAAAGAGACGTCAATCTCGTTCCCGGCGGACTTTCCCGATGAAACGAAGCGCGGCCAGTCGATGTCGATGCACGTCACAGTACACGAGTGTAAACGACAGGAACTTCCCGAATTGACCGATGACTTTGCGCGTGAGGTAGGCGATTTTGAGACGGTGGAGGACCTTCAGAAGTCGGTAAAGGACGATATGGAACGTGTTGCCAGCCGTGAGGCGGATGCCCAAGTTCGGCGCGATCTACTCGAGCAAATCGGAGCGGCCAATGAGGTACCAGCCCCACGCCCGATGGTCAACCGGATGTTGCGAGCCTATGCGGAGGCGTATCAAGTACCACAGGACGGTTTCGAACGGTTCGTGGGAGAGTTTGGCCCCGTCGTCGAACATCAAGTTAAACGCGAATTAATTATCCAAGGGGTGGCCGCAAAAGAATCCCTCGCGTCAACTGAGGAAGAGCTGGATGCCCGCGTCACCGAAATCGCGAAAACCCAGAAAACAGATGTCGCAAAAGTTTATGCCACCTTGCAAAAGGAAAACAGGCTAAAAGATTTGGAACGAGATGTGACAGAAACCAAAGTTTTCGATTTTCTCATCGGTCAATCGACCGTGACGACTAAATAACCAGGAAATGACCATGACGAATGCAAGTTCTTATGGAGGCACTGTGTACCCACCTTACATTATCGAACGATCCAGCCGCGGGGAAAAAACGTATGACATCTTTTCTCGCTTACTCATGGATCGCATCGTTTTCCTCGGCGCGGCCATCAATGACGACGTTGCCAACATCATCATCGCGCAGTTTTTGTTTCTTGAGGCCGACAATCCCGAGCGTGATATCTATCTCTACATCAATTCGCCAGGCGGCGTCATCTCGAGCGGCATGGCGATTTATGACACCATGCAGTTCTTGCGAGCACCGGTGAATACCATCTGCATGGGGATGGCAGCGTCCATGGGATCATTCCTCCTCGCAGCCGGCACCAACGGCAAGCGATCCGCACTCCCGCACGCCCGCATCATGATCCACCAACCGTCCGGCGGCGTACACGGAACGGCAGCCGATATCGAGATCGTCGCGCGCGAAATCCTCCACTCGCGAGAACAGCTCAATAAACTGTACTCCAAGCACACCGGACGGTCCGTTGATCAGATCGAAAAAGACATGGACCGGGATCGGTTCATGTCAGCGGCCGAGGCCGCCGACTACGGCATCATAGACAAAGTCATCGTTGGCAACGACGAACTGCCGGAAAACAACGGCAAGGGCGGGTGAACGTCTTGACGGTGGGAGCGGCGCCCATCATCATACTACTTTAGTCACGTGTGATCGTATGGCGAACGACAAGCATTTACGCTGCTCGTTTTGCGGCAAGTCCAAAGACTCGGTACGGAAGTTCATCTCCGGACCGTCGGTCTATATTTGCAATGAGTGCATTGCGCTTTGCAACGAGATCCTCGCTGAGGACGAAGAACGTGACGTAACGGAAACGGTCGCTCAGGTACCAACACCGTTAGAAATCAAAGACGTGTTGGACCAGTATGTCATTGGCCAAGAACGAGCCAAAAAAACACTCGCGGTCGCCCTCTACAGCCATTACCGCCGCATCAATTCCCATACAAGTCACGAAGACGACGTCGAACTCGAGAAGTCCAACATCTTGATGATTGGACCAACGGGTGTCGGAAAAACACTGTTGGCGCAAACGCTGTCGCGTGTTCTGGATGTTCCATTTACCATCGCAGACGCAACGACGCTCACCGAAGCCGGATATGTCGGTGAAGACGTCGAGAATATCCTCGTCCGCCTCTTACAAGCGGGTGACTTTAACGTCAGCGATTGCGAACATGGAATCATTTATATCGACGAGATCGACAAGGTCTCACGCAAAAGCGAAAATCCGTCAATCACGCGCGACGTGTCCGGTGAAGGCGTACAACAGGCCCTGCTGAAAATCTTGGAAGGCACGGTGGCCTCCGTACCGCCCCAAGGTGGCCGGAAACATCCGCAGCAAGAATACATTCAAATCGACACGAAGAACATCTTGTTCATCTGCGGAGGAGCCTTTGATGGGCTCGAGAAAATCATCGAGGCACGGACGGGAAGACGCCAAATTGGGTTTGGTGAAGACGAACTCGATGCTCAGAAAATAGCTGACGTGGAACGTAATCCGTTCCACGAAATCGAGCCCGACGATTTGCTACGCTACGGACTCATCCCGGAACTCGTAGGACGTTTACCTGTGGTCGTTTCTCTCGAACAGCTCGATGAGCAAGCACTCGTTGACATCCTGTTAGAACCCAAAAACGCCTTGACGAAGCAATACAAAAAACTCTTTCAAATTGAGAACGTCGGGCTCACATTCGAACCTGACGCGCTACGAGCCATTGCAAAACGCGCTGTCAAACGCGGTACCGGCGCACGAGGACTCCGCGCCATTCTCGAAGACATGATGACAGACATCATGTTCGACCTCCCGACGCGAGACGATGTGCGTGAGCTTGTCATCACAAAGGAAAGCGTGCTCAATGACCGACCGCCCCTACTCGTGACGGAGCAGGTCCGAGCGAAAAAGGAAGCCTGATCGACGCGGAATTCGTCGGCAGCTACCCCACTGCCGCATTCACACTCTCGCCATCCCTCCCGGAAGTTGCGTTCGTCGGTAGATCGAACGTCGGCAAGTCGTCACTCCTCAACTCCATCGTCGGCCGAAAAGCACTTGCCCGCACGAGTAAACATCCTGGCAAAACACGTGATTGTGTGATTTTCCGGGTAAACGACAACCTGTATTTGGTTGACTTACCCGGATACGGATACGCTCAAGTGTCAAAGGGAGAACGCGCAAGATTCGCCCGTCTCATTAAAGACGTGCTCACCGAACGACCGCGGCTCGTCGGTGTCGTCTGGTTACTTGATATTCGTCGCGACCCCAGCGACGAAGACATCGTCTTGGGGCAAAGGTTAATGGCTCACGAAACCCCGATATTGGTGGCACTGACCAAGACGGACAAACTCAGCAAAGCGGAACGGAAGCACAGGGTGGCACTCCTCGAAGACAGCCTCTCACTGCCTACCGACCAAATTATCGTTACAAGCGCAGTTACCAAAGAGGGGATCGACACACTCCGGGATACAATCGCCTCGGTGGCACAAACTCGATGAAAAACGTGTT
>JAZDDC010000265.1:0-2867 GCA_036679565.1 Gemmatimonadota bacterium | reverse complement strand
GGTCTGGTGTTATCGAACTCAAGTTCGGTCATGTGGGGGCACCCGGATCACTCTTCGCTCGATCCGCCGAGGAGTTCGCGCGACGCGTGAATGAGCGGTTTCCAGAACGTGTGACGGTCAACGTTTTTGGGGCGAGTCAACTGGGTGGCGATGACGTCATGCTCCAGAAACTCAAACTCGGCACTTTGGACTTTGCGCTTCCGTCCACGATCATGTCATCGACGGTCGATGAGTTTGGGTTGTTCGAGATGCCCTATCTCATTGAGAGTCGTGCGCACATGCAAGATATTGAACGAGATATCGTGTGGCCCACACTCGCGCCGCTTGCCGAGGAAAAGGGTTATTCGATCGTCGCCGTCTGGGAGAATGGATTTCGTCACGTCACAAATAACAAGAGGCCCATCCATGTGCCGGCGGACCTCGAGGGTGTCAAACTGCGAACACCTCGTGGTCTATGGCGTATCCGCCTGTTTCAAACATTCGGAGCGAACCCAACGCCTATGCCGCTGTCAGAGGTGTTCGTTGCCTTGCAAACCGGCGTAATGGATGGGCAAGAGAATCCGTTCGCGCAGATATTTAGTTCGAAATTGCATGAAGTCCAACGCTATTTGTCGCTGACACAACATGTCTATACGCCGGCGTTCGTAACGACTGGCACCAATCGCTGGATGCGGTTGCCGGAAGATGTCCGGTTGGGCATTCAGGAAATCGCACAAGCAACGCAGAGCTTTGTGTACCAAACGGCTCAGGAGATGGACGAGTCGTTGCTTC
Source organism: Gemmatimonadota bacterium (assembly GCA_036679565.1). GTDB lineage: Bacteria > Gemmatimonadota > Gemmatimonadetes > Gemmatimonadales > GWC2-71-9 > JAZDDC01. The sequence goes on along the minus strand of JAZDDC010000265.1, from coordinate 2,096 downwards.
GTGAGCTGGAGAACGCGGGAGTCGCAATCAACCGTCCGGATCGAGAGGCGTTCGCGGTGGCGTCGGAAACGATTTACGACGAATTCGCCACGACCGTCGAAGGTGGAAGAGACCTCATCGACAAGGCTCTCGATCTGAAGAATCCATGACGAAGGGTTTGATCACCGTCCGTCGGTTCTTGGCATTTTTTCTTGAAAACATGGTGATTGCGCTAATGAGCGGCCTCGCCATCTTGGTGGTGGTTGCCGTTGGTTTTCGCAAGGCGGGCGCTGCACTTGTGTGGTATGACGAGGTGGCCGCGATCATGCTTGCCTGGTTGACCTACTACGGAGCGGCGTTGGCGGCGCTGCGCCGCGCGCACATCGGTTTTCCTCGTGGACCGAAACTCCTCCCGATTAGATGGCAGGGCGCTGTTCGCACAATGCGCACGGGGATCGTTGTTGCGTTCTTCATGCTGACGGCGTGGGCCGGTTGGCGTGTGCTCCAAGTTATCGGCGGTTCGTTTTTGGGTAAGTTTGCCGTGGGTACCACGCACCGTGGCGCAATCGGTGATTCCCATTGGTGCCGTGTTGTTCGTGATCGCGGAACTGTTGAGCAAGGTTGGATCGGAACCGCCTGCAACGGAAGATGATGCATGACGTTGCTGGTCATGGTGCTTGGACTCGTTGCGTTGGTGTTCATCGACGTTCCTATCGCAGTCGCACTTGGTGTTGTGGCAACGGTGGCCATGTGGGCTGCATCGGGTTTTTCTTCGTTGCCGAATCTGGCGATCGTGTTGTTCGACGGCGCCACAAAGTTCCCACTCATCGCCATTCCGTTGTTCATCTTGGCCGGGGCCATCATGAACGCTACGGGAATCTCCCGCCGCTTAATCGCCCTCGCTTCAGCCTTGCTTGGCTTTGTAAAGGGCGGTCTTTCCATGGTGACGATTGGCGCATCGATGTTCTTTGCCGAAATTTCCGGTTCGGCGGTCGCCGATGTGGCAGCGTTGGGATCTATCTTGATTCCAGCAATGAAGGAGGACGGATACCCGGCGCCCTTTGCGGCAGCCGTCACGTCGTCGTCCGCCACACTGGCCGTGGTGATTCCCCCATCCATTCCCATGATTCTGTATGGCGTGATGGCTGAAAGTTCAGTCGTCGAGCTGTTTGTCGCGGGGATCATACCGGGCGTCTTGGGTGGGTTTGGCCTCATGGGTGTGGCATACTTTCTTGCCGTTCGGAATAACTATCCGGTTGGAGAGGTCTTTCAGCTCAGTCGCGTGTGGGTGACGTTCAAAGAAGCTGCCTGGGCGTTGTTATTACCCGGTATCATCTTGGGCGGAATTTTTTCCGGGTGGGTCACAGCTACTGAGGGTGCCGGTCTGGCCGTGCTCGCCGCGGTGGTCATTGGTGGAGTTGTCTATCGCGAACTCGATCTCCAAGGGTTGCGGCGCGCGGTGGTCGATGGTGCAGTGCAAACAGCGGTTGTCATGTTACTCGTGGCCACGTCCGCGGTGCTCGGTGAGTTTCTCACCGAAGCGAGGGTCCCACAACAAGTGGCGACGTGGATCACGGAATTGACACAAACCCGGTGGATTATCCTTGGCCTGCTCAACATCTTTTTCTTGCTCGTTGGTCTTTTTCTCCATTCGGCGGCGGCGATTATTCTTGTTGTCCCAATTGTCATGCCCCTTGTGCAGACGGCCGGGATTGACCCCGTACACTTCGGGCTCATCGTGACGCTCAATCTTGGCATCGGCCAGCAAACACCGCCTGTCGCAAGCGTCCTCGTTACGGCATGTTCGGTAGCCAAAGCCGACATTTGGGACGTGAGCCGAGTCAATGCATATTTTGTGGCGGTGCTGTTCGCGATACTGATGCTCGTGACGTACGTTCCTGCGGTTCCCATGTTCTTGGTTAACGTTTTTTACCGTTGAAGGCGTCGAGGCCACGATGTCAATCGATGTATTCAAAGAAGAGAATATTGCGGTGGTCACGCTTAACAAACCGCAAAAATTGAATGCGCTGGATCTCGCCATGTGGAAAGCACTTGCCACCGTCATGGGTCAACTGGATCGTGACGACGACGTGCGGTGTGTCATTCTTCAAGGTGCA
>JAZDDC010000264.1:0-8313 GCA_036679565.1 Gemmatimonadota bacterium | reverse complement strand
GATGAAATTCGTATAAGGTCACATCGCTGACATGGTACGCTCCGGTATACTCCGAGCCGTCAGCGAGAAAGGCACCATACGGCCCGACGCTCGCCGCAACCAGGGGCCATCTCCGTCTCCGCCGATTTGTAGGTTCGCGCCAGAACATGTCGCGTGCGTTTGTTGCAAGACGTACCGACTGGTGCAGCAACTCGATGCTTTGTGTTTCACTGAAGCCACGCCGTCGGAACCCCGGCAAACTCGCTTGGTAGCTCGCGGTCGCGATGCAATCCGCTCCGGCTACGAGGAAGTCGTGATGTACTTGTTGAATCGCGTCCGGTGCTTCGACCAAGAGTTTGGCGGACCACAAGTCATCGTCTAGATCCCACCCGCGGGCTTCCAAGGCCGTGGCCAGTCCACCATCCAACACCATGACACGTTGGTATGTCGCATATTCGGCAATCGGATTGGCCATCTCACGCCGCATGTCGTATCACACCTCTGAGTTCTGAAGGTCGTAGTTGATGGCGATCTAACCCGCGGTCGGGTACACGAACCGCAGCCCCTTGTTAAAGCCGGTCTCCGGGATGATCTCGTCTTTGATCAACCGCTGAGGGATGTAACTCACCCCGCCAAGGTTTGTTTCCGCATCCACGCGTAGAGCACGGGATATTGTTTCGTTTCTTCCGCATGGTCACGCGGCAATTTAACGTACACCTGATACTCGAAACAAAGGTCAAATGCCGGAGTGCGCCGGTGTGTTCGCCGCCGCTCCTTGGCGGCGCAGACAAGCACACTGCCCTGCGCTTCACGGTGCCGGCAAGCGATAGGCGAACTCGTAAAAGTGGTTGCCCTCTACGATGTTGAAGTGTGTTGCAGCACAAAACTTCCTCGTTTTCCGTTGAGAACACCCACGACCCGTTCAATCGCCACATATCCGGCAGAACCATTCGTATCCGTCATGGCGCTGAGCATCTGACCCATGGTGCTCGCCGCAAGGTCACCCGAAATCTGCTTGTCAATGGACATGCGTCCAAGCTTGAAAGCGGGGTCAGCGTCTTCGAACGCCAGGGGCTGCATGGAGACGACGAAAGTCCCTTTTGCCGTTTGAGTCATGGGTGGTCCTTGTGCTTGTGCACCGCCTACCACGATCACCAGAGACAGTACAACGTGAATGACAACACCAAAGCGCTTCATGGAGTTCCCTGTGGCACAGGATGATAAAAAAGCAGCAACACAATCTCACCTTACACGGTAGTGTAAGTCAAGCACGGCCTGACGCCTAACACTGTCGTTCATCACCTGCGGGAGACACGTCCATCGGCACCGACCACTCAATGCCCCATCGTGGATCCCTGACAATTACCCGATGAGCGATAGCTGCGGGCCCGATGGGCCGGAACGCTGAACGTCGAACGCTGAACGTTGTTGTTGAGCGTTTAATGTTCCGTGTTCAGTGTTCGACGTTCAACTGTTCGACGTTCACATGTTCGACGTTCAGCCGTTCGCCGTGCAGCCGTTCAGCCGTTTAGCCGTTTAGCCGCTCGCCGTCAGCGTTCAACAGAACACTGCCGCTCTACCGGCGGTATCCTCGAGCAGTTGATCGTTTCAGCCATACCGGATGCCATGACCGCACACGCCGCACGTTGTGCCGCGTCACGAGCGTCATCTTCGGTGGGGCCAAGCCCGGTCCGGCACTGGCGCTGACCATTGAACTCCACACACAACGAACATTCCGCCTGCACGGATCGCATGCTACCAAAAATTAGCGCCCCCACAACGACGCTGATGCCTAAAAAAAGCGCGAGGACACGCAATCTATTGCTGCGAGGTTGGTCGCCGTTATTCATCTATCTCTCACGGAAAAGGTAAAACCTCATTGAAGGCCCAATTGGGGCTGGTGACCAAAGCGATTCACGGACAGACGGCGATACCTTCGTTGGCAGGCTCCGCGGATGTTCCCCGCCCCATGAAAATTGTGCATGACGCCGCCACCATGGCATGAGATGCAGTGGCCGCCCACCCGGAATCTGACGCTGATGTCAAGCGAATAATCACGCCCTCGGGTGGTACGTAACGCAAGCGGGCGATATCGTCACTGTACTGAGCAGCTTCCAAAAAGAATGTCTCCTGCGTCACAATAAGATCCCGGAGCGCCGTTCTCAACAACGCGACATAAACGCTTTGTGGTTCGCTGTAACTCGGCCTCAGCGCAGTTGCGCCCGACCACACCCCAACCGACCAGATGGGAACGCCGATCAGCATAAGCACGGTGTGCGTGATGTATGCTCCCGGTGGGGCTTTTGGCGCCAGCGCTGATAACTCCCGCACTGCGGTGGCCTGGTTGGACGCCGATCGACGCACTTGATTGATTTTGCGAAGCGCGAGCTTGTACAGCAGCTTGTCGGCAACCAACCCTTGCGCAATGGACGCAGTCAAGTACGCTGGCACTAATGGCCACCAAAACAATTCGTGACGCATCCACGAAAAAAACGTGAACACCGTTGCGTACACAGCATACAAAACCAGAACACTCAGAAAAAATATGATGGACCAACTTGTGAGTCCGCGGTAGACGAACCAGAACGGCACGACGGCCGCAGCCGTATTCCAACCTCCACGTTGACCACTTCCTTCAATACGTCCGAACGCGCCTCGATAGTGCGACGTCCAGTTCGGCCCTATGAAACTTGCGTAAAGACGATCAGAGGTTTCGATCAACCACGGCCTCCGCCTCGATTTCCACGAGATAATCGTCTCCGATCAGCTCTGCTTGCACGAGGGTATTTGCGGGTTGGATAGACCGAAACCGTTCGCCATGTACCCGTGAGACTGGCTCCCAATCGCCTACATGTCGTATGTAGATACGAGTACGGACCACATCGTCGAGGCGGCCACCAAGCGAGACGATTGCACCCTCAATCTTGTCGAGAATGAAATGAGCCTGCGCAGCGGGGTCGCTTCCACCCACAACCCGGTCCCCATGCGTGGCGGTCGTGCCCGACACTAAGATGCGATCGCCCACGCGAATCGCACGACTAAAACCGGCCAAGTCCTCCCAGATGGTGCCGGAGAGTGCTCGGATGCGTCCATCATCACCTTGACGCGACGGGTATGGCGGGGGAAAGGACTCAACATGATCACTGAGGTCACCCGAAGCCGTTAGAAACGGAGGCCTGCGGTATTCATCGCCACAGTCGCCCGGAATCGGGGCGAATTGCTCCAGCGCCGCCGCGATCTTCGCTCTGTCTTGCTCATCCAACGAAAACGTCAAAGTCCGGAGATTGTCTGCAATGTGTTGGCTCTGGCCCAACCGTGCGCCGATAATCACGCCACCAACACCGGGTTGTTCGAGAATGTATCGGGACGCGACGTTAGCCATCGAGACATCACGCGCGGTCGCGACATCGCGAACAACGTGCAGGAGCTGCTGAAAACGACTCCAACCACCGACAACATCAATGAAACGTTTGTATTTCATCATGGACCAGGTTGGCAACCGGTCCAAGACAGGCTCGGGCTTGTCAATCCATCGCTCGGTCAAGAACCCACCGGCGATTGTGCCAAACGCTATCAGCTTCACCCCAAACCGCTGGCATAGATCCGTCATCCCCTCTGCGGCGCGTTGATCCAGTAGCGAAAAGCAGGCTTGGTTGGAAACGATTTCTATCCCACTCTGCAGCATTATATGAAGATGTGCCGTATCTACATTTGTAACGCCAAGGTGCCGGATGAGGCCTTCTTCCTTCAGTTCTTGTAGGTACAACAAACCGTCCAACCAGCTAGGATCGGAATACACCCAAGCGTGGAATTGCAGCAAGTCGATCGTCTCTGCCTGCAAACGATCAAGGGAGCGTTGCACCGCGTTGCGAACGACCTCACGTGTCAACGGTCCCGGCTTTGGAACCCACTTCGTGAGAAGCTGTACAGCAGAAGGGTCGCAACTTTCGCGAAACTTACCAGCAATCTCCTCGGCCGACCCGTAGTGATCCGCCATATCGAACGTCGTGAGGCCGGCCCGTAGGTATTCGCCCATAGACCTGGCGGCACTGTCCAGATCTAAAGTTTGGCCGTCGCGCTCCATGTCAGCGACCTGCCAGAGACCAGTCAAGATCTTGGAGATCGAGAAACCCGGCGCCAATTCCGTGCGTGCAACATCATTCATGCGACTTAACCAATCATCAAAAGCGCGGAGTGTTAAACGTGATGTTGCGCATTGAACGTTGATGTTGAGCGTTGAGTGTCGAGCGTTGAGTGTTGAGTATGCCGTCTCACGGCGTAAGCCCCGCCAACCCGGCTTCAGCGACCAACAATAGCAACGCCTTTTGAATGGCCAGATGCCCATCGTCGTTTACCCACCACTCATCGAGCCCGTGGGTACCGGCACCGGATCCACCTCGACCGATCGTGACCGCGGGTATACCAAGAGCAATCGGTATGTTTGCGTTTGTCGAGCCTATGCTCAGTTGTGGGTCACCGCCGACGAATTCGGTTGCAGCTATCGCTCTCTGCACCAGTGGAAGCGACGGGTCGAGCACGCCAGATGGTCGGTCACCGATCATTTCCACATCGGCCACAAGGGGCTCTCCGTGTTTGCGATGTTCGTTGGCGACCGCAGCCGCGTCCTGCATGGCCTCCTGAAAAATGGCATCGATACCGTCGAGGCGTTCAGGGCTCTCCGAACGCATGTCCACTTCCATCCACGCTTCGAACGGGATCGAGTTCACCGACGTTCCGCCTCCAATGCGTCCGACGTTGTACGACGTTCGCGGCCCCTCGGCCACGTATTCGCGCGCTCTGTCATCGAACATCTGCATGGCCCTACCCATTGCGTGGGCCGGATTCCCCAGACCGAAGGCGCTCCACGAATGTCCACCCGGACCTTTGAACGTTACACGATACCGGTGAGAGCCGAGCCCCTTGTGCAAGACACGATTCAAACCACCACCATCGACGGAAATCCACGCATCGATGTCGGGCCCACCGTCGCGGAACATGTATTTCACGCCCCTTAGATCGCCAAGCCCCTCCTCACCCACCGTGCCTACGAACAACACGTCCGCTTGCGTTTGGACACCGGCGCGCTCCATCGCTCGAAGCACCGTGAGCACGACAACCAGCCCACGTGTGTCATCGCCGATTCCGGGTGCGACCAACGTGTCGCCTCTCATGCGGACCGTTACGTCAGTGCCCTCGGGAAACACGGTGTCGAGATGACCTTCGATCACGATGGTGCGGCCGGTTCCCGTGCCTCGACGCACAGCGATCACGTTTCCCATTCCATCGATGTAGACAGAATCCGCGCCGGCCTCCCTGAGCATGTCGGCGTATCTCGCCGCCCGCTTCTCTTCGGCAAATGGCGGGGCTGGGATTTGGGTTAGCTCGATCAGATCGTTGTGCGAGTCCGGTTCTAACGCGATGACCGCGTCGAGCGCGGAGCGCACGGCCTGGTGTTGGGCGACAGTTGCAACGTCAGATTGCCCGTTACTCTGACGCGCCGCCAACGGCGACGAAGCGACAACACCGAACACAGTGGCCACAAGGCACATCCGTACAAACATGTCAGACCCTCCGCGATTGGTAAAAACGACGCATGGGTTCATTGAAGCTCAGGCATGACGCGACGATTCCAATGACTCACCGCACAGTCGGCAATAGACCGCGTCGCGCTGATGGCCTCCTCCGTTGCAATGCGAACAGGCCTGACCGAACGATTCTTCTGACCTGGCAAGACGGTTGAGTTCCGATGTCACGATACCCGTTGGCACGGCTATGATCGCAAACCCGGTAATCATGACAACTGACGCCAAAGCCTGGCCAAGACCCGTTCGCGGCGATATGTCGCCATAGCCAACCGTCGTCAACGTCACAATGGCCCAATACACACTCCGCGGTATACTCGTAAAACCGTTGCCCGCCCCTTCGACGAGGTACATAAGCGATCCCAACACGACGACAAGTGTCAGGACAAAAAATACGAAGATGAGGATCTTTCGGCGGCTTGCACGCAACGCCGCCAACAACACGTCCGCTTCGGAGACATAGTGCGCTAACTTGAGGACTCGAAACACCCTCAGGATGCGAAGCAACCGAATTGCTAGAAAGAACTGCGCACCTGGTATCAAGACGCTGAGATATGTCGGAATGACCGCCAAGAGATCCACGACTCCAAAAAAACTCTTTGCGTAACGCATTTGGTGCCGGACGGCCACGAGCCGAAAGAGATATTCGAGTGTAAACAGGATCGTGAAGACCCATTCTGCCCTAAACAGCCACGGACCATATTGTGTGCGGAACGATGCCACACTCTCCAGCATGACCACAAAAACGCTAGCGACAATGAGGACAATGAGCCCCACGTCGAAGGCTTTACCCGCCGGTGTATCTGATTCAAAAATGACCGTATAGATGGAGCGTCGCCAACCGGTAAGTTCGTTGGCGCCGAGGTGCAACCGCTCCATCAAAACGCTATTGGGCATTCTTTTTTGACGCTCCGCGATGTCAGAGGCCACAAATTTGGCCAAGGGTTCAAGAAGCACCCGGGGTCAAGGTATCTTAAGACCGTTCTCTCCGGCAGCCCGTAATCCTCCATAGAGAGGGACTCCGCTTGATGACGATTTCGCGAAGGCAATTCCTCCAATATTCAACCGTTGGCACAGCCTTCGGTTTGGGTCTTCCCATCTCATCCGGCAATAGTCCGTTGAGGCGCGTTACCCCGGCTAACCAGTCAGCACTCCGGATATTGGTCCTGGGTGGGACGGGGTTTATCGGCCCGCACATGGTGCAGTATGCGTTAGACCGGGGCCATTCAATAACACTCTTTAATCGTGGTCGGACCAATACGCACCTGTTTCCGGGCGTACAAAAACTGGTCGGTGACCGCAACGGACACCTCGACGCACTTCGCGGGGGGTCGTGGGACATCGTCGTTGACAATACCGGTTACGTGCCGGGGCTCGTCAGGGATTCCGCGGAACTGCTGAAAGATTCGGTCGGCCACTATTTTTATACGTCCACCATAGATGCCTACCGCGATCACCATACTCCGGGCATCGACGAATCGTATCCCTTGGCCACCCTCCCTGAGGGCGCACCACACAACCCCGGCCAATATTACGGCCCGCTCAAAGCCATGTGCGAAGAAGTCGTACGGGACGTCTATCCCAATAACCACACTATCGTGCGACCCGGCTGGATCGTGGGTCCTGGTGACAACAATCATCTGTTCACCTACTGGCCGGTGCGTATCAATCGCGGCGGTGAAGTATTAGCACCCGGAACCCCGGATGACCCGATGCAGGTCATTGATGTACGCGATTTGGGAACATGGGTGGTTGATATGCTCGAACGGTCAGAAGCAGGAAGTTACAACGCCGTGGGTCCCGTGATGACGATGGCCGAGATGTTGTACGGCTGCCGCGCGGTGACATCAGCGAGCGTCTCCTTTACTTGGGTCGATGCCAACTTTCTTTGGAATCAAGGTCTGAAGGGCTGGACCGACTTTCCGATCTGGTGGCCGCCCGACAATGACTACGGAGAACCCACATTTGGTGGCATCATAGGCGGGACGGGAACACTAAACTTCAACGGGGCGCTCGCACGGTCGAAGGGATTGCAACACCGTCCGTTTGCCGAAACCGCGTTGGATACGCTGAACTGGTACGGGGATACGTTTGATGACTGGCCCGAGGATAACAGGCCGGGCGTCCCGGCCGCCCGAGAAGCGCAAGTGTTAGCCGCCTGGCGCACCCAGTGATCGCGCGCCGCTCGCGGCGGCGCAAACAGGCAACAAAAAAAACCCCCCGGGACGAATCCCGAGGGCTTTTTTCCGTCTAAGTACAAACCGTGGCGAATTAGACCTTTCGGACGTTCTCCGCTGCGGGGCCCTTCACTTGTCCTGTTGCTGGCATTACCGTACTCCCATGTGTGCTGTAATCGGAGACGGCCCTGCCGTAACTCTCGACTACTACAATTTATGCATGACCTCTCGCCCGTCATGCTGGGCTTACTCGGAACAACTCCGAGCCACTTAAATTCATCTATACGAATCCCCGTCAAAACAAGGAACCTAATAAATTTAACCGAGTGCTGCGAGAACGCAACACGTGATGCACACGAACTTATCGTGGAATTCGCACTCGGCCCATGGCCGGCCGACCTGAGCGAGTACTGGTTTCGAACGATAAACGGCAGGCCACCACCCGGGCGACCTGCCGTTTTGATGTTTTGAGAAGAGCTAGTGTGGTGTCGCCGAAATACACTGCTATTCGGACGCCCCCGCATCCCGCCCCGCGGCGTTGCTCATCGTCGCCGTAGCATCGCTATGACTCCTCC
>JAZDDC010000263.1:0-3849 GCA_036679565.1 Gemmatimonadota bacterium | reverse complement strand
GGGCTTTGATTCCGACATAAACATTCATCAGCGTCAACGGCGCTCCACGAACCTCGGCGTTTTCGCGCGAGCGCAGACGAAACCGACCGGTGGCCGACTCCAAGAAGACAAGGAGACGCTCCTCTTCAAAGGAGTAGCGGTTATAGTCCACCGACGCGGTGAGCGTGACGGTACGTGTCGCCGTTATTCCGAAACCACCCCCCAACGCGTAGGACGGCGACCAAAAATCTCCGATTTCGGCGGGCGCGGAGACCACCGACGACGCACCATTGAAATGCAAAACGGGTACGACGCGAAAACGTTCATACGGAGCCGACGCGGGTGTTGGTTCCCCGGGCCGCCTGTCTTCGTCTCCCGTAGCAACCGTGCGGCGTGTTCGGCGGGCATCGGAAATCACTTCGATGGCACCACCGGTGTGCCCTGTTCCCCATTGCATCGTGGCTTCCGTCGCCGTGTAATACCGGATTTCTTCGACCAGGGTGATGCTGATATTTCGCAGCGCGTCGAGGTCTACTTGCCGAATGTTGTCTTGATAAGCCTGCGGGAACGTACTGCCCAAGAACGAGGTCGTTCCGACTGGGCGCAACCATGTTGAGCGCAATCGTTGGACCGCCTCATACGCGTTTAGTGCGGTCGGGGCCCTATCCAGAATGTCCTCGCGCGTGATAACGTCGCGGACGCTTGCCGTACGGCGAAGCCCCACTTGGTCACTACTGCTGTAACTTGAAACGGCGCAGCCACTCCCTAGAAGCAGAGCAGCGCCGATGGATAATCTGGTCGAACCAGTTAGGGCCATTTCCCCGAATTCATCGTTAAAGTTGTTCGTCGGTACTGAGCGATCCAGTTTAGATCATCAGTACAATGGATTCACAACCACCGGTTCTGACGCTTCGTGTCAGGGAATTCGAACAAGGACCCCGGGGAGGAACTCAAACGTCATCTTTTCACGTCGCTCCGCGCCACGGCGATCAATGCCGTTTCGACGCTCATGTGTCACCGCAGTATCGTTTTGGCGCCGATCACCCGAGCGGCGCTCAGACCGGGAACGCCTATCGGTAAGATAGTCCTGTTCTCTGCGACTTGGCGCAATGCGACGATGCGCACCGCTGCGCCGATCTTCCACCACTGCCAGCTCGATTTTCCGACGCTCATGCCCTCGCCGATCCGTTTGCCGGCGGTCCGGCCCGAGATAGGAGCTGCTTTCAAACATTCGAATCCCTCGAGGTTTGGTCTTTGCGCAGTATCGGCGTCAGGCATGTGAATCCGAAACGTGCGCCCTGCAAACTACATGTTATCGAACGTATCCTAGTGCTCTAGGAAAAGCGGTAGGTCCTCCCCGCACTCCACCATTGGACGACCGTCGATAGGTCGTAACCGGCCACCAAAATTATTCGCTGTCAACAACCTACGGCAACACCCCAGCCAAGGCGGTATCGGAGATCACGGCAAGAGTAGCGCCAAAGCTCACATCTAAGTGCCGAATCAGATTGAGTTGGGTTTGCCCCAAAGTCACACGGTACGTTGGGGTCGCAAAAACCGGTTAATGCGGACGCGATGCGCACACGTTCACGGATTCCGTTGCCGCTGTCGGGCATCTAGGGCCTCTCATAAGCTGTTGTTCTTCAACGCGTTACGAGCGCATGACAAGGCGACCATCGGTGCAGGCGCCACCCCGAATGACGGTGCAACACGCCGGCGGTTGCTCGCAACAGATTTCCCTCTGTGTTTACCAGGATGCCGGACAACCCACGCTCGGCGGTTGTTGGACGTCCTCATCATGAGTCGCCAAAATGATACACTGTCATATTAAGGCTCGCGTGTAACGACGACCGCACGTGTACTGAGGAATGGAGCGGATGGGGCTCGAACCCACGACCCCCTGCGTGCAAGGCAGGTGCTCTCCCAACTGAGCTACCGCCCCAGATATTTTTTGTCGCTCGCAAGATAACAGCGCCTTCCCGACCTGAAAGCCCACGAGGCTATATTCCACGTCCACCGACGTCGCCGAGATCCTCATTGTCTGACTCGCAACTATTCGCAGAACGCTACGAAATGGACCGAGAGGTCGGTGCCGGCGGCATGGCGCGTGTTTTTCTTGCGCTTGATATCAGATACGAGCGCCCGGTCGCAATCAAGATCTTGCGACCCGAACTTGCGTCGGGCATCGGTCGTACACGCTTTCTGCGTGAGATCATGATCGCTGCCAGGTTGAACCATCCCCATATCCTCCCGCTGTTCGACTCCGGGGAGTTCGATGGCATGCTTTTCTTTGTGATGCCGTTCGTCGAAGGTCCATCGTTGCGTGTGAGGTTGATGCAAGAAGGCAAACTTGGACTGCGCCAATCGTTGGATGTCACACGCAATGTGGCATCCGCTCTCGATTATGCGCATCGAAAGGACATCGTACACCGCGATATTAAACCAGAAAATATCATGACGCACGACGGTGTCGCGATGGTTGCAGATTTCGGAATCGGCAAAGCCCTGAGCAACGCAGGTAACGAAAACCTGACGCAAGCCGGCGTGATGATCGGGACACCGGCATATATGAGCCCCGAACAGATTGCGGGCGATCCCGATATCGATGGCCGCAGTGATGTCTACAGTTTAGCGTGCGTACTTTTTGAGATGTTGGCGGGCGAAAAACCATTCGATGCCGCCACGCCTCAGGGGTCGTTGTCGATCCGCTTTACAAAGCCACCCCCAGACGTCACCGACGTAGGTCAACACATTCCACCCAGTGTAAGTGACGCGATCAAAAAAGCGCTGGCTCCTGACAAGAACCACCGATTCGACACAGCAGCGGAGTTCATTGCCGCGCTTGCCGATGCAGAAACGACGACATCCACACCGGCCGAATCGGTCGCCGCAACCCGGAGTGGGCCGTCAGTCGCAGTCCTGCCCTTTGCAAACATGAGTCCCGATCCGGACAACGAGTATTTCAGCGACGGGATTACAGAGGAAATCATCAACGCGTTGATGCAGCTCAAACACTTACACGTCGCAGCACGCACGTCCTCATTTACATTCAAAGGCAAGAACGCGGACATCGGGGACATCGGGGCAAAGTTAAACGTCGCAACCGTGCTGGAAGGAAGCGTCCGGCGGTCGGGTTCACGTGTGCGGATTACCGCACAACTCATCTCCGTTGCCGGTGGGCACAATGTGTGGTCGGAACGCTACGACCGGGAGCTTGACGATGTCTTTGCGATCCAAGACGAAATCGCCACAACCATCGCGGACCGCCTAAAAGTTGCGTTGACCAGTTCCGTTGACGTCCCGGCGGTAAAGCGTCCGACCGAAGACATCGACGCCTATCAACTCTACCTGAGAGGACGCTACCTATGGAATCGTCGCACTGAAGAGGGCCTGTACGCTTCAGTCGAGCACTTTGACAAAGCAATCGAGCGAGACCCTACCTTCGCCTTGGCATACGCGGGCAAGGCCGACGCCTACCTCTTGCTCGGGTCGTACATGTTCCTCCCGCGAGAGGAGTCGTACCAAAAGGCAAAAGCAGCGGCGGAGAAGGCGTTGGAACTCGACGATTCCCTGGCCGAGGCACACACATCTCTCGGTCAGTCACTGAGGGGGGAGTTGGATTGGTCTGGGGAGGAAAACGCATACCGACGAGCTATCACCCTCAATCCGAACTACGCGACAGTGCATCAGTGGTACGGTGGTCTACTCGGTGTGCTCGGCCGGTTGGACGAGGCATTGACGGAACTCCGTGCCGCGGAAAAACTGGACCCACTGTCTCACGCTATCAGCAATACCGTCGCGTCCGTCCTACTGCAAGCACGCCGATGGGACGAAGCGCTCGAACAGACACAACGCACACTCGAGTTGGCA
>JAZDDC010000262.1:0-2710 GCA_036679565.1 Gemmatimonadota bacterium | reverse complement strand
ATCACGCCGTTGTTTGCTTCGGAGCCGTACAACGTGGCTGCCGCGGCACCCTTTAATATCTCAATCCGTTCAATAGCTTCGGGGTTGATGTCGTCAAACGGGCGCGATTGACCACCACCACCCGAAGCGGCGTTGAACAACGAACGACCGTTGTCAATCCGTATGCCATCCACGTAAACGACCGGTTGGTTGCCCTGCGAGAGACTTGCGGTGCCACGAATACGAATCGCTGCGCTCTCTCCGGCAACCCCGCCGTTGGGCCTCACCTCGACACCGGGCTCACGGGCCGCGATGGTCTCGGAGAAGTTCTGAATGCTCCGGTTTCTTACGATCTCGGCGGCATTCACCGTGACGATCGTGTTGCCGAGTTGTTTCTTCGATTGCGCAACGCCAGCACCCGTGACGACAATTTCGTCCAGGGAGATGACCGAGGCCCTCATCGAAAAGTTGATTTCGGCGGTCTGACCAGAGGTTAAGTCCAACGTTGCGCTTTGGCTGGTGTAACCAACCATGCGAACGCGAACACGGAGCGCACCGACCGGAACGTTTGCCATCGTGTAACGGCCGTCCGCGTCGGTGGTGACGCCGGCTTGGTTGACGCGCACTGCGCCGCCGAGCCCGGCGGCGCCGGTTCCTTGCAATGTGACTTGGGCGCCGGCTAACGCGCGACCAGAGCCACCTTCAGTGACCGTACCAGAAATGGTGCCGGTCTGTTGCGCCGAGGCTGGGGCGAGTATTGCCATTACGGCAATTGCGCCCGTCGCGCTCAACGCGGCTTTAAACCACGTACTTGGTCTCATACTTACTCCTTGGCGTGAGACATGGTGGTATGAAAAAAGACGGCCAGCGGAGAATCAGATAGTGGCTGGAGCTAAGTGCTTTGCTCCTAAGGGGTTACCACAAAACGATATCGCCGTAGGCTTGGTTATGCATTAGCCTACGATTCGACAATGCGTTTGTCAACCACTCGGCCGACCTGTGCGTAGCAATGGTTTCGTTACTAGTTTTTTGCTCGATTGTCATCCACCGAAACTGTTTCGATCTGAACCACTCGGTCCATCGCTGGCCTGACATCGATTCCGCCAAATACATGCCTGACACCCGCTTGGCACACGGTCCACCCGACCCTTTGCCGGCGAGCTATCTTGTTGACCGTTCGCCTTTTTTTCTTGGTTTCCCTGGGCTTCACTTCGGATGGGCAATGTCTGTAGCGGTGCGATTCGCGGACGCGACATACGGGATTGAGGGCCGCCGTTTGGTTGGGCCCTTGAGTTTCGAGGTTCACACCGGCGAAACCGTGGTCCTCGTTGGCGCCAGCGGGTCGGGCAAAACCACCACGCTGAAACTGGTCAACCGACTGCTCGAGCCTACCACCGGGTCCGTCTTTGTTGATGGCAAAAACACCTTGGAGTGGGACGCCATCAGGCTGCGTCGCCGGATCGGATACGTAATCCAGGAGGTGGGTTTGTTTCCTCACCTCACGGTAGCCAAGAACGTTGGCATGGTGCCACGGCTGCTAGGGGAAAGGCCCAGTCGTCTGAAGGTTCGCGTGGCGGAGTTGCTCGATCTGGTTGGGCTGTCGGCAACCGAATTTGCGCCGCGGTTGCCACATCAGCTTTCCGGGGGCCAACGTCAGCGGGTGGGTGTGGCAAGAGCGTTGGCCGCGGACCCGCCGCTACTGCTCTGCGACGAACCATTCGGGGCGGTGGACCCGATAACGCGTTCCGATCTGCAACGAGAGTTCAAACGCCTGGCTGAGCAATTGGGCAAAACGGTGCTTTTCGTGACCCATGACGTTTCGGAGGCGTTGCGACTTGCGGACCGGATTGCCCTTTTCGACGGCGGGAACGTGGTATTCCTTGGCTCTACAAAGGAATTCGCGGATTCTACCGAACCATCGGTCGTGGCCTTGAGGGACTCCGCTAGGTGAGTTTCTTTGAATTCATGGTGGCCAATCGGTCCGAAGTGTGGCTCAGGACTTGGGAGCACATGGGCCTGGTTGGCATCGCGACGCTCATCGCCATTGGGATTGGCGTGCCCACGGGGATTGCACTCACACGCTCGCCCCGGTTACGTGGTCCCGTCATCGGTCTGACGAACGTTTTTCAGACGATCCCGAGCCTCGCCCTGTTTGGATTCATTCTGCCCCTTCCTTTTATAGGAGGGTTGGGCGCCCGCACCGCAATCGTCGCGCTGGTTGTCTACTCCCTCTTGCCGATCGTCCGGAACACATTCGTGGGGATCTCCGAGGTGGATGCCGCGACACGCGATGCCGCGAAGGGATGCGGCATGACCGATTTCCAGATATTGCGAATCGTAGAATTCCCGTTGGCAATGCCCTTTATTCTTTCCGGTCTACGAATCGCCACCGTCCTCGGCGTTGGCGTTGCGACCATCGCCGCCGCCATTGGAGCGGGTGGTTTGGGAACTTTCATCTTCCGGGGTTTGTCCATGGTGAACACAACGACGATTCTTGCTGGCGCGGTACCGGCGGCGTTGTTGGCGCTGGTCGCCGACGGCGGACTGCATTTGCTTGAGCGGAGGTTGGATTGGAAGAAATAGTCAGCGCTGCCCGCTGCCCGCTGCCCGCTGCCCGCTCCCTACACCGCCCCCGGCGTCAGTATGGGCCGGCTCCTCGATGTTGGGCTGAATTCGTTGCGGCCCTTCGGTCATCGGCGTTTTTGGGTTGGGGGTTGGCCGCGATAAAAAC
>JAZDDC010000261.1:0-2798 GCA_036679565.1 Gemmatimonadota bacterium | reverse complement strand
AAAATCGTGAATGAGTTGACGAACGTGGAGATGCGTCCGGATGCAAGTAACATCCTCATGTTCAATGATCCCGAACTGTTCAACTACCCAATCGCGTATTTGTCAGAACCAGGGTTCTGGACGATGTCGCCGGATGAAGAAACCGGATTTCGGGACTACCTGCTCAAGGGCGGATTCCTCATCGTCGATGATTTTGCGGGAAGAGGACAGTGGGCCAACTTCGCGTCTCAGGTGGCACAGGTGTTTCCCGAACTTCGCTTAGAACGTCTCGACGCGTCCCATCCAATCTTCAATTCGTTCTTTGCGATCGAACAAGATGACCTCGATGAATTTGTCCATCCGTACGGTCGTGGTCGCCCGGAGTTTTGGGGGTTGTTTGAGGACAACGATCCCGAGAGCCGCCTTTTGATGATCGCGAACTACAACAATGACATCGGCGACTATTGGGAGTTTTCTGACACGGGTTGGGTACCCATCGACCTTTCTAACGAAGCGTACAAATTGGGTGTCAACTATGTGATGTACGCCATGACTCGGTGATGTTGCTGGCTTTGTAAACTTTCAACGACAGGGGAAACGGGTGGAGACGACGACCACAAAGGAAACGGTGGCTCTGGAGGCACCGGATGATATCGCTGTAGCGGAACGTCTCAAGCTTGGCCGCGATCAAATACGCGACGAGATCGGTAAGTTGATCGTGGGGCAAGAGGACGTCGTTGAACTCGTCTTGCTGTCTCTGTTCGTGGGTGGCAACAGTCTTATCGTAGGTGTCCCCGGGTTGGCGAAGACACTTCTCATCCACACGATTGCTCAGGTGTTGGATCTAAAGTATTCGCGGATTCAATTCACACCAGACCTCATGCCTTCAGACATAACTGGCACTGATCTTGTCCAAGAAGATCCTGAGACCGGACGACGACAAATGGTGTTCATGCCGGGGCCGGTGTTTGCGAACATTGTACTGGCAGATGAGATCAACCGAACCCCGCCAAAAACACAAGCCGCGTTGTTGGAAGCGATGCAAGAACACCGGGTCACGGTACAGGGCCGTACGTATACGCTGGATGAACCGTTTTTCGTTTTTGCAACGCAAAACCCGATAGAGTTGGAAGGCACGTATCCGTTGCCGGAAGCGCAACTCGACCGTTTCATGTTTGAGATTGTGATAGAGCATCTTCCGGAGGAAGATGAGCTGGAAGTTGTTCGTTCAACCACCTCGATTCAAGAACATCAATTCGAACACACCGTGCGAGGTGAAGATCTCGTGGCATTTCAGCGGGTGGTCCGCAAGGTGCCAGTCTCGGATTCCGTGATGCGTTACGCACTCAATCTTGTGCGTTTGTCGCGACCCGAAGGGGCCAACCCACCGGCCTTCATCAAGGATTGGGTCTCCTACGGTGCCAGTGTCCGCGCCGCACAATACTTGGTGCTCGGCGGCAAGGCCCGTGCATTGATGCTTGGTCGCGTACACGTGACATTCGAGGACATTCGCGCGCTTGCGCGTCCGGTGTTGCGGCATCGCATTCTCCGCAACTTCGTGGCGGAGTCGGAGCGGGTCACGACGGACCAGATTGTGGACAAACTGCTCGAGGCCGTCCCAATACCCACGTCTGGGATGTAGCGTCGGATGGTTCGGTCACGGCCAAGCGCGCCCGGAGCACGTTTCATTGACCCCAAGGTCTTAAGCCGGATATCGGATCTGGAGCTTGTGGCGCGTACGGTAGTCAATGGATTTATCAGTGGTCTGCATCGGTCTCCCTTTCTTGGCCTGTCAATCGATTTTGCGGAACACCGTGCGTACATGCCCGGGGACGATATCCGGCGTATCGATTGGCGGCTCTTTGCACGCACGGACCGATTTTATGTAAAGGAATACGAGGCTGACACGAATGCGAACTTCGTGACGCTGCTCGATGTGTCGCAGTCGATGGATTTCGGCAGCGATGGGATGACAAAACTCGAGTACGCAAAGTATCTCGCGGCCAGTCTGACCTATCTGTCATCCAAACAACGCGACCGCGTTGGCATGATCACGTTTGGCGATAACATCGAAGCCGTCGTGCCGGCATCCGCCAAACATTTTGATACCGTGCTTCATACGCTCGATAAACTCGAGCCGGTCCCGCGGGGAGAATTTGCAAGCCCATTGCGCAAGATCGCTGAAAGTCTCAACCGCCGCAGTATTGTGGCTCTCATCTCGGATCTGTATGAAGACCCCGATGTGGTTGTCGAAGCGTTGAACGGGTTGCGGTTTCGCGGGCACGATGTTGTGGTATTCCACTTATTGGACCCAGCCGAAATCGTGTTTGGGTTTGACGAATCTGGTAGCTACGAAGATGTGGAAACCGGTGATCGAATCACGGTTGTCCCTGAACAACTCCGTGAGGCGTATCAAGAACGCATCCAGGCACATCGGAAGACACTTGCGAAGCGTCTGGGCGAGAACCGTATGGACTATTCGTTCCACGACATCTCACAGCCTTTGGATCACGCGCTCTTTGCGTATCTGTCACAGCGCCAGCGCATGAGTAGGGTGCGTTAATGGGTCTGACATTTCTTGCGCCACTGTTTTTGGCCGGTTTGGCCGGTTTGGCCATTCCCGTCATTGTCCATTTGGTCCATAAGGAAAAACCCGAAGGAATTTCCTTCCCATCCTTGATGTTCTTGCGGCAAATTCCGGTTAAGTCAAAACGACGTCAGCGGATCCGACATTGGTTCTTATTTGCGTTGCGATTTTTGGCGCTCGCGTTGCTGGTCGCGGCGTTTTCTCGACCATTTCTTTCGGGGCTTTCGGTGAC
>JAZDDC010000260.1:0-3156 GCA_036679565.1 Gemmatimonadota bacterium | reverse complement strand
AAGTTGCTGGTATTCGGGGGTTGAGGCCCATGATTCTGGATCAGAAGAGTCCAGGTTCGAGCCCTGGCGGGGCAACTCAAAAAAAAGCCTGGTCTGGCGAATACGCCCATCAACGTAATGGTGGGTCAGGATGTGTCCCTCTATAGGCGATGACGCTAGTCCGTCGATTGTGCTCCATGCCGCGGAGCGCCTGTGCTCAGGGTACTCTCGTTTTAGCCCCGCCGCCGTGCTCATAGGCCTTTGTCAACGTTCGAATGAGCCAATTGTGGTCAGCCATCATCGATAAGATCGAAAAATGTTGACGACATTAACATCGGCGTTGACAGTCAACATCTGGCCTATGGACGGAAACTCTACTCGGTGACTCAGGGGGTGGTCTCTCTGGCAAGTCCGGGGGAAACGGTAAGCTCAGGCAAATGGGTTTGAAGTCATCGTGAGCGAACGTATCGAGGGATTCGACGTTGCACGTGCCGTCGCGGTCTTCGGTATGGTCCTCGTGAACTTCAAGGTTGTCATGAACACCGAGGATGCCGGTCCCGGGTGGCTCGAGCTAACCACAGGGTTCTTCGAAGGGAAGGCCGCCGCGACGTTCGTGGTCCTCGCAGGCATTGGCGTTTCACTGCTGACTGCTCGAACGCGTTTGGACGAGGATGCAAACGTTGTCCAACGTGCGCGTGCGCGACTGCTCAAACGTGCTGCGTTTCTTTTTGTCGTGGGGCTTGCGTACACACCAATTTGGCCGGGCGACATTCTGCACTTTTACGGGGTCTACCTGTTGGTCGCCGCGTTCACCTTCGGTTTGCCAAGTCGTCATCTGTGGACCGGGTTTGTCGTGGCGAACCTCGTGTTTGTTGGCCTCTTATTCTCGCTAGACTACGAGCGCGGGTGGGATTGGACAACACTCGCGTACACCGACTTTTGGACCGCGGCTGGGATGGTGCGGCATCTTTTCTTCAACGGTTTCCATCCGGTTTTTCCGTGGGTAGCGTTTGTGTTCGCGGGCATGTGGTTAGGTCGACGGGACTTGTCCGACCGCCGTATGAGGTGGAAAGTTTTCTGGACAAGCCTTGCTGCGCTGGTTGGCGGAACGATTGTGTCAGGTTTGTTCGTAGATCTTCTCAGCGGTGCCCCCGGTAATGTACCCCACGAGGACATCGTAGCGTTGTTTGGGACCGAGCCGTTACCGCCGAATCCGTTTTACATGTTGGTCGCGCTTGGCGCGGCGGGTGTTGTAATCTCTGGTAGCGTTACGGTGGCGTTGCGGTTCAAGGATCAATGGTGGGTCCGTGCGTTAGTTGCGGCCGGACAGATGTCCCTTTCACTCTACGTGGCACATGTCATCATCGGTATGGGAGTGCTGGTTCTTTTTGAGAATCTGGAAGGGCATTCGCTCGCGTTCGCGACGACCTATGCCGTTGTCTTCACGTTGCTAGGGGTTCTCTGTGCGTGGGTCTGGCGTATGCGCTTTTCGCGCGGGCCGTTGGAGGCTGGCATGCGACGTTTGACTGGATGACCGACGATCGTGATGGAGGCGATTACGTCGTAGCTGAACTGGATCGAGAGTTACTCGCGTTGATCGCGTTCAGCAAATAGGTCGAGATATTCCTTAAAGTAGAAGATACGATTTCTTTGTTGCCCCGTAAGCTCGACGAGAATGCCAATTCGCACCAACTCCGCAACTAGACTGTTTGCGGTAGGTTGGGATACACGAATGAGTTTCCCAACGGTGCCAACGTTCACATGTGTGTGTCGGAAAAGGTGGTCGAGTAGGTTGGTCGCGTTAGCCGCCCGTCTTCCCATCTGTTGGGTAATTTTCTCCCTCAGTGATTCGCGCAGTGTGACGATTTTTCGCGCCGTTTCAGTCGCTTGTGTAGCCACTGTAGCGACTCCGTCGAGAAAAAAAGCTAACCATCCCTCCCAGTCACCATGATCTCTGACTGCCTGGAGCCGGTCGTAGTATTCATTTCGATTTTCTTTGAAATAAATCGATAGGTAGAGTAGGGGTTCAGAGAGGACGTTCGCTTCACACAACATGAATGTGATGAGTAATCGGCCAATTCGACCGTTACCGTCGAGAAAAGGGTGTATCGTCTCGAACTGTGCGTGAGCGAGACCGATTTTGATGAGGACCGGCAGGTAAGTTTCGGCGTGTAAGAACTTCTCGAATTCATCCAAACAGCGACCAAGTTCATGCGGTGGCGGCGGCACGAATCGGGCTGTGGCGGGGGATGCCCCGCCCACCCAATTTTGGGAACGGCGAAATTCGCCGGGAGTTTTTGCGGGTTCGCCTCCCCGGACACCTTCCATGAGCTTTTGGTGTATTTCACGAACCAGACGAAGCGAAAGCGGGAGTTCCTTGAGCCTCTCTAATCCGTATCTAAGGGCGGTCACATAGTTGGATACCTCGGCGACGTCGATGCGGCGTTCGCCAATTTGCTGATAGGCCTCGTACTCCAAGATGTCCATGAGTGAGGCCTGCGTGCCCTCGATTTGACTCGAGAGTACGGCCTCTCGGCGAACGTACATGAAAACAAATAGGTCGGGATTAGGCAGTATGTGTGCGGCTCCGATCAGTTTACCCAGCTCCTGATCAGCCTTAGAGAGGAGGGGTAGTAATCTGTTCTCTAAGCGCACGTCCGATGGCGGAAATGGCGCCGGTACGAACGCAGTATGCCCACCCGGCTGTCTGATGTATCGGCCGGTGCGTGGATTGGTTTGTTTGGGTCTCTGATTCAAGGCCGCCTTACTTGCCTAAGCCTATTTATATTATGCGTTAAATAAGGTTTTCGCCATAACCTTATTTAGCGGCGCTCCTTATATAAGGCGGCGTTTGTTAAGGACAAACCTCGGAACGTGTTGTTGCGTAATGACTTACGGCGACAAACCTTGCTTTCGGAGGGGTCAAAGGTGTCAAAATGGCGAATTCATCTGAATTTTGGTGCCGCAGTGGCGCGGTCATCACCGCACCATTTTTCTTGATACCGGAGATGAGCTACGCTCGTGGCGCTTTGAGCAACCGGCGCAGGTGATCCATTATGGCCTTGCCCTGCGTCTTTAGCCGCACCTTTTCGTCGATGAGATTCGCTTCATTTGGCGCCGTGTGAAGTTGGATATGGAACCTGAGCGAATTGCCCGTACCGGACGGACGGATCGTGA
>JAZDDC010000026.1:0-4741 GCA_036679565.1 Gemmatimonadota bacterium | reverse complement strand
ACGTCTGGGCGGCTGAATTGTAACGTTCTTTGTAACAAATGACGTTGCACACCAGTCCTCCGGTCTAAGCGACACCGATTCCTCGCCCTCGGAAATCGTGTATCTACTGGCACGGCCCACGCGCGTGGGGGATTCTCGCGACTATGCCGATGTGGGTGGGAGCCAGGCGGCCCTCGTGGCAGTAGGGGAACGGCTCGGCACCACCGATGCCGGCAACGCCGAGCAACTGGCTGCGCAACGCGTGCTCGAACTCAAGGAACGGCGCGCCCACCGGCAACGTACGGGTCTCCACAAATCCGCAGCGCTCGCGGAATTCGCATCTGAACATCTGCAGCAAAAGCCGAACTCGATGATGTCACCGACAAATCGTTGGAAGCCAACGGGCACCCAGTTTAGGCCTCATAATCCGTCGGTCGTAGGTTCAAGTCCTACAGGATGCTGGTCAGCGTGTCTATTGCAACGTTCGTTTGTCACAAACGATGCCGAGGGCGGCACGTGGAAATTTGGACCGACGATTTCTGGCCTTGTGCATGCATCCCGCTGAGATCCGTTTTCGCAAATTTCGTGGACATCGCGTCCAAGTCCTATTGGCTCTTGAATCGTTTCGGTGTCCTATAGCCGGCGGGCGATCGGCGAGAAAGGTTTTTTGACGGACGGCGAGGCCTAGCCCCCACTAATTCGCGCAGTTCACATTATTGGCGACAGAGGGCATCGGCGTTTAGCGTCCCCCCACTGACTCCCGCGCCCGCGATAACACATAAGCTTGGATCTGCCGCACTTGCTCTGCACTCAGCAAGTCATCAAATGCGGGCATGCCGAGTGGTTCTCGCAGTCCACCGAGCACGATCTCGGCAAATGTCTCGTGCGTTGCCGTCGTTGCCCGCCGGAGGTCCGGTGTGGCTCCAGAACTCACCGCGCCAAACCCGTGGCACGCGAAGCATGTGGTGCCGTATAGCTTACTCCCCTCGTCGACGTCTGCTACCGACGCCGAGAGTTGAAACGTTGGTGCCTCAATGGGCGGTAGTGCGGGTTGCGCTGGTGGGAGGCTGGCTTGGCCATCCAGAGCAAACGCAAGAACTCGACTCGGTCCAACTTCTCCCTGTCCCAGTTCGCTGTTTATGAGAACTTCGGGGCCACCCCAACCCGACAGAACGGCAACGTATTGGGTGCCGTCCACTGAGTAGGTGATCGGTGCCGCCGCGATTCCGGTTTCATGTTCGAACTCCCAAAGCACTTCGCCGTCCGTCGCCCGATACGCGCTCATGGTGCCATCGGCGCGGCCCTGGAACACGAGGTTTCCCTCGGTGGACAGTGTACCGCCACTCACTGGGAGCGGTTGCTCCACGCGCCAGGCCTCACGGCCGGCGACCGGGTCCCAAGCAATGAGTCGCCCAGCGGCGGTGACGGGTTCCCCCGACGCGGCGGTGCCCAGGTTGTCAAAATCCAACGCGAGGTTCCACCTCCCCGGGTCGTAATTCCACTGGTCGTCGACTAGGTGCGGGAACGAATGATCGTAGACCGGGAAGTACACGAGCCCGGTGTTCGGGTTGTAGGACATTGGGTGCCAGTTGTGCGCTCCGTTGGGTCCGGGTTGGACGTGCGCCCCGCCTTCCAGATCGCGTGCTTCCGGGTTCTCGATGGGTCGGCCGTCATCGCCCATCCCAGTGGCCCACGAGATATTTGTAAACGCCGTACCGGAGAGAAACTCGCCAGTTTCCCGATCGAGCACGTAGAAGAATCCGTTCTTCGGAGCCTGCATGATCACCCGGCGTTCGCGCCCGCCAATCTCGAGCTCGGCTAGCATAAGTGGTTGCGTCGCGGTGTAATCCCAATTGTCGCCCGGTGTGGTTTGGTAGTGCCACACGTACTCACCGTCAGATGCCCGGACGGCGAGAATCGACGAGAGGTATAGGTTATCGCCGCCACCCGGACTGCGGATTCGCGAGTACCAGGGCGAGCCGTTGCCGACCCCGATGTACACCATGTCGAGGTCGGGATCGTAGACGATTGCATCCCACGCGGTGCCTCCCCCGCCGGCCTGCCACCAATCGCCGCTCCACGTCTCGGCCGCGGCTTCGATCGCTGGGGATTCAAATCCGTCGGTCGGATCCCCCGGAACCGTATAGACACGCCAATCGAGCTCGCCCGTCTCGGCATCGTAGGCCGACACGTATCCCCGCACACCGAACTCGGCGCCACCGTTCCCGATCAACACACGTCCATCGGCAATCCGCGGAGCACCGGTGATTGTGTACGCTTGTCCCTCGGGCGTAGTCTGCGTCTCCCATACTTGTTCACCGGATTCGGCAGCGACCGCCACGATACGGCCATCAAGCGTAGCGGAGTACACCTTCCCGCGATAAAAAGCGGGTCCGCGGTTCACCACATCGCAGCAGGCAAATCGGGCGTGCCCGCGGTCTACTTGGGGATCGTGAGTCCAGAGCTGTTCGCCCGTCTTTGCATCCAGCGCGTGCAGAACCGACCAGGCACTCGTCGCGTACATGACCCCGTCAACCACCAGGGGCGTTGCTTCGAGCGCCCGCGCGTTCCCGATATCGTATGACCAGGCAAGGCCTAGTCGATCGACGGTTTCCTCGGTGATCTCCGTCAGCGGGCTGTGTCGCTGTTCTTTGTAGGTGCGACCATGGGTAAGCCAATTAGCGTCGTCGGCATCTGCATCGGCTAGCACCGCATCATCGACGCCCGTGCCCGCGGAATCAAACTAGCGTACGATGGGGAGCCGAATGACGCACCAAACGTAGGACCATTTACGGAGGCGGGTAAGGGACGCCATTCGATCTACGCGTGTGATGAAGGCTTAGATTTGCGTCCCGGCGAACAAGTTGGATGTGTTGACCCCACCGCCTCGTGGCCGAGCGTAGACGTTGGTGTGGTGGTGCGCGTTACTGAATGTTAGGCGGTGGTGATCGGGAAAACGGGAGCTCTGCACGTGGGAGCACCTAAAACGGTGCGCAACCCAGACTCTATCTAAGTTGATTAACACGGAGCGCGGCTTCATTCGTACCACAGCGTCCCACGCGCCGAAAAATTGTCACAGAAATTGTAACAACACCTACGAGCGCTGGTGAGCGCGCACGAGCGCAATTCCCGCAAAACTGTCGCCCACGAGCGCTGGCGAGCGCCCACCCGTGCCCACTTCAGGCCTTCTAATCCGTAGGTCGCTGGTTCGAATCCAGCCGGGCGCGTGTTGCTACTAAAGAACTTACAGCGTCGCTTGACGAGCTTGGGACTCGATTGTAACGTGTCGATCGCGCGGACGGAATCAACAAATCGGATCGAGTGTGCACTGAGCGAATGCAAGCGTGTCGTGCTTCTTAAACATGGGAGGTTGAAATGGATTTCAACTACACAGCGGAGGCACTGTACCACCCAGAGCGATTCGCTCCATTTCAAATCGATGAGGAAATGCCGGCGTTTGATGGAACGACCCTCGACCTCACACCCAACCAAGCATGGCATCTCAGTAACCTTGCTCACTGCGCCTACCTGGACGGTGATGTGGTGTCCGGCGTGTTGGACACGGTGGGTGTCGAGCTTCTCATAGCCGTGGACAGTGAGGGGACACAAGGTTTTGTAGCACGCGGAACGAACTACGCAGTTGTATCGTTCCGGGGTACGGAACCTGACGATTTCGCAGACCTCAAGAGCGATTTGGATGTATTGCCCGTGGATTTTCCCGGCGGCGGCAGTGTTCATCGGGGATTCTACACGGCTCTCCGGAAGGTGTGGGCCGACGTTGAAGAGGTTCTGGATGGTTTGGGTGACCTGCCAGTTTGGTTTACCGGTCACAGCCTTGGCGCGGCGCTGGCAACGGTAGCAGCGGCGCACCGAGCCAACTTGGCGTCGACCAGACTCGTAACGTTCGGCTCCCCGCGTGTCGGCGATCAAGACTTTGTCAGGCTGCTTGAAAATGTGCCAGTGTTTCGATATGTCGACGGCGCGGACATCGTCACCATGGTTCCGCCACGATTGGTTTATAGGCACGTGGGGACGATGGTGTTCGTGAGCGAAAAGAAACCGCCAACCGTAAACCCGTCCTCATGGTACGTGCGGAAGTCGCGCTTCAAGTCGATTCTCGGTTACTGGTTACGGTTCCCCATATTTCGGAAGGGAGAGGTGAAACTGCGATCTCTCGTGGATCATGCCGTGGTGAACTACTCGGCAGCCCTTGGAAAGGGACTCTGAGATCGGTCGAAATTATGCTTATGTATAGGTGCTCCGGATACGCGAGCGACGCTAGTTTCGGTCCGCAGCGCGCGTCGTTCCGGAGGCTTCTGGGCCGGTGCGGCGGTTGCCATTACGTTTGCTGTCCTGGCCGGTTCGCTGTGGTTCGGCCGCACAAATTCTACGGCCGCGTCCATTGTTGCCCGAGCTGACTTGATCGCTGTGTTTCCGTTTAGCTCGAAGGGTGCGGCTGACGATTACCTCGGAGAGGGTGTGCTCGATCTCCTTTTCCTCTAGCGTCGACGGCGTGGGTGAGATTGCTGCCAGGGACTCGAAAAAGGCACATCCACGTGAGGTCACATCTGGAAAAATTGTCACAATCATTGTAACAACACCCACGAGCGCTGACGAGCGCCCACGCGCGTTCATTCCAGGCCTCACAATCCGTCGGTCGTAGGTTCAAGTCCTACAGGGCCCATCGTTGTCACTCTGTTGTTCCATACATGTTATACGTCCGTTGGTGGGCCGCCCAGCGCGGCTCGTTTTTTTTGACCGT
>JAZDDC010000259.1:0-8583 GCA_036679565.1 Gemmatimonadota bacterium | reverse complement strand
AAATCGCTGTTGGACGATCTGCGCGCTCTCGAACACATGATCGCCGAGGGCATGATCGAATCCGGTGTCACACGTATCGGCGCGGAACAGGAGATGTTCCTCGTGGATCAACGATGGCGACCCGCGCCGATAGCTACCGAACTGCTCCCCGATCTAGAGGGCGCCGATTTTACAACTGAACTTGCACTTTTCAACTTGGAGACGAATCTCGATCCGTTCGTTTTGACCGCCGATTGCTTTGCCGCATTGGAAGGTCAGTTGATTGAACGTCTTGAACTCGTCCGGCGAGTTGCAAGAAAACACCGGAGCGATGTTGTGCTCACCGGTATCCTGCCAAGTCTGAGCAAGTCCGACCTCTCTTTGGACAACATCACACCACGGCCACGTTATTACGCGCTCAATGAGGCCCTCACGAAGATGAGGGGTGGAGCCTACAGACTCCACATCGACGGAACTGACGAGTTACACATCGAACACGACTCGGCAATGTTGGAGGCATGTAATACTAGCTTTCAAGTCCACCTGCAGGTCAGCGCCGAGGAGTTCGCGCGCTGTTACAACGCGGCCCAGGCGTTGACCGCACCGGTCCTGGCCGCATCCGTCAATTCGCCACTCCTTTTTGGTCGGCGTCTGTGGGCCGAGACACGAATCGCGCTCTTCCAACAGTCGCTGGATACGAGGAGCGCATCGCCGCATCTGCGAGAGCTGGCGCCGCGTGTCAGTTTTGGCGAGAAATGGGTCGATAAATCCGCGGTTGAGGTTTTTCAACAAGACATCATGCGTTTTCGCGTCCTCATGGCCACCGAAATCGATCAAGATCCATTTGCCGAATTAGCCGCCGGTAGGGTGCCGAAACTCAAAGCGCTCCAACTCCATAACAGCACGGTGTATCGCTGGAACCGTCCTTGCTATGGAATCTCTAATGGCAAACCGCATCTTCGAATCGAGTGCAGATCAATTCCTGCGGGACCAAGTCCCATCGATGAGGTGGCAAACGCGGCTTTTTGGATAGGCTTGGTGAGCGCGTCGCGGACTAGGTTTGATGACCTGACCAAACGCATGGATTTCGACGATGCAAAGGCCAACTTCCTGTCTGCGGCACGCCACGGACTGAACGCGGTTTTTACTTGGTTGGACGGAGAGGACATCAAAGCAACGGACTTGATCCGTGACAAGCTCCTCCCTGTGGCACGCGAAGGCCTGCTCGACGCCAAGGTGGCTGCCGGGGATGTCGATCGCTACCTGGGCATTATCGAGACACGTGTCGAAACGGGTCGGACAGGGGCACAGTGGTTATTACGGTCCATGGCAAGTTTGCGAACGTCCGGGACACGCGCCGAACGACTAGCTGCTCTCACCGCAGCAACCGTGGCTCGTCAGACAAATGGAGCACCCGTACACGAATGGCCACTGGCGCGGCTCGAAGAGGCTGGTGGTTGGAAGCGCAATTATCTAACCGTGGAACAATACATGGTGACCGACCTATTCACCGTGAACGAGGACGAACTTGTCGATCTCGTAGCCTTTTTAATGGACAAACAGCGCATTCGTCACGTACTGGTAGAAGACAACGAACATCGGTTGGTGGGCCTGGTATCGTATCGGTCAATCCTGAGGATCGTGGCAAGTGGGAAAGTGCGCGAGGCAGGTCTGAGCATGCCGGTGAAAGACATCATGAAACGCGAACTTATTACAATCACACCCGAGACCACAACACTCGACGCGATCGAATTGATGTCGCAGCACCGACTTCCCGTCCTCCCTGTAGTCAAAAACGAAAAGCTTGTCGGAGTTGTCACCGAGGCGGACTTCATGCCCATTTCGCGACAGCTCATCCAAGAAAAATTGAAAGAGGCTGAGGCCGATTGAGCAACGCCATGCCTAGCGTTTCTGGACGCACCGAAGCAAGGCGTTGCCTCGGCAGTATTGAAGGCCACGGGGACGGACCGACCCTCATCGTGATTGGCGCCCTGCACGGCAACGAACCCGCTGGCGCGACCGCACTCCTACGCATCGTCAAAGACCTCGAGACAAATGGCGGAGTAACCAACGGAAGGTTTGTAGCGCTCGTTGGCAACATCGCAGCGTTGGCAGCTAACCAGCGTTTTATCAACCGAGACTTGAACCGGAATTGGAATCGACCTCGTCTTCAAGGCCGCCATGCCAAACCGCCGTCAGCGGAAGACCGGGAACAACAGGAACTATCTGACGTCATCGACACGACGATATCGGCATCACGCGGCGATGTTTACCTATTGGACCTGCACACGACCTCGGCGCACAGCCCGCCATTCACGGTTTTTGCCGACACACTGAAGAGTCGCGGTTTCGCGCGGCACCTTCCTACGATCATCCTTCTGGGAGTGGAAGAACATTTAGAAGGAACATTGGTTGATCACTTCGCCGCGCGGGGCTTTGCCGCCGCAGCCGTTGAAGGTGGACAGCATGAGGATGCAAACTCAGTTGACGCATTGGAAGAAGCCGTGCGCATCGCGCTCGGATATCTTCGGATAGTTCCCAGGTTCAATGCGCTAACCGTAACCGGGTTGCTGGACCGTTCCCCAGTAAAACTACCCCGGGTGTTGGAAATTCGCGTCCGTCATGATATCCAAGATGGCGACGGCTTTCGAATGCACCCCGGGTTCAAAGGTTTTGAGCCCGTCAAACACGGGCAGCTTCTTGCCGCCGACCGGTCGGGCGAGATCCGCGCCCCACAAGACGGATACCTCATCATGCCACTCTACCAGAGGCAAGGCGAAGAAGGATTCTTTATTGCCAAACCAGTCTGGCGAGTTTGGCTCCATCTCTCGAGAGTCCTTCGCTCCGCCCGGGTAGACCGGATCGTTCACTGGTTGCCCGGTGTTAGGAAAGATCCAACACAACCGGGGCTGTACCGCGTAAACCGTCGCATTGCTCGTTGGTTCGCCATGGAGATCCTGCACCTACTTGGCTTTAGGAAGTTACGAGACGGCGACGAGTTGTTGGTAGCAAGCAGGTTGGATAATCGGCGTTAGTACCTCAAATTTGCCGTTCTCACAACCGTAGCCGCTGGAACAGCAGGTCCCAACCCTGAGGGAGTCCATGCGCACCCGCTATTGGCGTCTGATATTCAACTTGTTTCCTGCATTTCGCGGTACGGGCGGAAGAATCACGTTTATCGCCGACGATTGGAGTGAGATACGTGTCAAACTTCCCCTCAGCTGGCGAACGCGAAACTACGTGGGAACCATCTTTGGCGGCAGCATGTACGCCTGCTTGGACCCGATGTACATGATCATGCTCATCAAACAACTTGGATCTGACTTTGTCGTCTGGGATAAGTCGGCGACGATCAGATTCAAGAAGCCAGGGCGCACCACGCTCTTCGCACAATTCCATATCGATCCAGCCGAGATTTCCGAGATCCGAACACAACTGGACGCAACTCCCAAAGTCGATCGTGTCTACGCCGTTGAATTGAAAGACGCGAATGGAACCGTCCACGCCGTTGTTGAAAAAACCATTCACATCCGGGCTGCCAACGATAAAGACGTCCAATGACCGAACGACATGTCACGAGTGACGTGAAGGACGGTATCGGTTATGTCCAACTACACCGGCCTCCTGTCAACGCCATCGAAATAGAAAGTGCTCGGCAGCTTGCGGACGTGTTAGGCATCTTTGAGAATGATGCTGATGTCCACGCAATCATTCTCACTGGCACTCACCGGCGCTCGGGTGGGCATACCGTATCCAATTGCGGCCCTCGAGGTGATCAAGGCGGAACTCGGGGTTGCGGGAAGCCGGGCATTATTGTTGGGAGCAACGACCTTCGACAGTTCAGAGGCACGGAGATGCGGAATATTGGACGAGGAGGTCACCCATAGCCGGGTACTGGCGCGTGCGGCGGAAGTCGCAAAGGATCGAGCCAGTTTACGGGCAGGAAACTATGGAGATCTGAAACACCAACTCCGCGCGGCGTCGATCGTACACATACGAGAGTCTCTTGACACCGACCCCGCTCTTGAGGGGTGGATCGTCGATGGCAATCAGAATCGATAGGTGTAGTTGATCTTCGTGGTGGCACTACGCGAGAGTGTAGCATAATCGAGGTCGAACAGACGAAGCCCGAGATTCGACCAGTTATGTGTGTAAACAAAAAACAACTCACTACCGGGAGTGATAATCCACCGGAATCTCCCGTATAACCCCACGACTTCACTGACGTCGTCGTATTGCACGTTACCACTGAATGACGACCACGGACTGAAATGCCAACCCGCTTCGAGTCGGTAGAGATTCGTGGTGAAATTACCTTCCGGAAGTTTGACGTCGTTGCGCTCGTAACGCCCCCGAAGATTCAAACCGGGGGCGGGGCGCACCGTAAGACCGCCTTCATACTCGTCTCGTGTGCCCGACCAGAATCCACCGCGTCCAATTTCGATATTGCCCGACAGTATTCGTCGTCCGGCGGTCCGCAATTGTGCGCGCCACGACCAATTGTCGTACCCTCCGACCGGAATCGCGATACCGTCACGTATTCGAAAAGGGTTGTCGAGTCGTTCGAACAACTGCGTGACGTCGAAGTCAAACCGATCACCCGCGTTGAACCGCAAGC
This sequence comes from Gemmatimonadota bacterium, assembly GCA_036679565.1. Classification (GTDB taxonomy): domain Bacteria; phylum Gemmatimonadota; class Gemmatimonadetes; order Gemmatimonadales; family GWC2-71-9; genus JAZDDC01. The sequence continues at coordinate 3,986 of JAZDDC010000259.1, read as the reverse complement.
CGACGAGTTTGAAATCCGTTTTACGAGTTTCCAGTTCCCAGGCCATGTTCGTCAGATGTTCATATTGAATTCGAAACTCGACCTGTCGAAGATTTAGTAGGTCTCGTGGCCGCGGCGCAAAAGTTACGGTCGGCTGCAATCGCCGGAATCCATTGCGCCGCGTAAAACCAATCGCCGGGTTGTGCAACTCAGGGAGTTCGCGGTAGGACGTGTGTATTCGCCACACGTCGTTCGGGAAGTTGATACGCGCGCCCCGCGCAGCAAGATCGCCAACGGATGCACCCGCGTTATCGGGGTCGGAATTCCACACAAAAAACGCTTCAAACTGTAAGTTCTTGTCGGTGAGGAAGCGCGAGGTGTAGAGGTCAACGTCCATCCCAAATGTGTGCCGGTCGTTTGGTGCCACGCCGAGTGAGTCGTTTGCGGTATGACGTCGCGTGTAGATTGCCCCGATCGAAGACTGCTCGAACATTGTGCGTTTGATCCGCGCAACCGTGAAGTCTTCCGCTGCGACACGGTTGATCTCTGTGCCAGTGCCCTCGTCATTCCCTACGATCTGATCGCTCTGGCCGCTACGAACTTGGAAAAAACCCAGCTCGTATCGACCCGTCTGCCCGCCGACCCGTGCACCATATGTTATTGGCACCGGACGCCCTCCCGACAAACCGATATTTCTGCTGAAGTACGGCGATACACCATTGCTCGGTGCGAAGCTGAACACACCGGACCCTTCCAAGAAGAAATCGCGGCGCTCGGGAAAGAACAGCGGGAAACGTGTCAAGTTGACCCGACGTTGATCAACTTCGACTTCCGCAAAATCGGTATTGAGTGTAACGGACGCCCGTATGCTCGGCGTAACATTGTACGACAAATCGATGCCCGCATCCGCGGGATAGTCTGTTGGATCACCCAAGACGTTGTTCGGAACATTTTGCCATCCGGCCACGGCATACGGCTTAGCCTCGAGCCCCAGCCCTTGCGAAATGTTCGTGAGCCCCGTCACCTCACCGGCAAACACCGGACGCGTGAGCCTTTGGTTGCGCCGCGAACCGCTCCAACGGATCTCTTCGCTCTTGCGACGGACCGTACGTTGGAAGTTTATCCCCCATGCATCTATCGACGGATTGAAGTTCAAAGTGGCAAACGGAATCTTCACCTCTGCTGACCAGCCGTATGGCCCGCGTGTCACACGGGCTTCCCATATTCCGTCCCATGATTTGTTTGTCCCGAACCCACCAAAACCGCCGCGGCCACCGCCACCACCACCCAACAAACCATCACCCATCAACCCAGCAGGATTGACCTCGAAGAAGTACCCCGTGCGCCCGTCGTGAAACGTGTCCAGAATCCACTGGAAACGGTCGTCGGTGAAAAGCGGCGCGTCCCGTTCTTTCTGGAAGGCAAGAATTCCACCCGGGTCGCTATCATAGAGGATGGCACCGATGTACAGATCCGTCTCGTCGTACAGCACATACACTTCCGTCGATTCGCTCGGCGTGCCGCCCTCGTTGGGCTCCACCTGGAGGAACCCCTTGGCTGACACCGCTGTCCTCCACACCCCCTCGTCGAGCACGCCATCTAAGTTTATGGTCCGTCCGTCGAGGTGCACGGCGACCATTGTGGGGCGTTCGGCGTCGGTGCCGTTCGTCTGACGCTGAGCAACCGATGAGACGGGCAACGCCAAAAGAGCTGCGAGCAACGGCGCGCATGATATCCATCGGCGTCTAACATCGACCCGCATGAGCGCCAAAGTGTCCTCGTTAGTGGATCTGTCGAATGGGAGAGATGACCGGACTTGGGTTAAGATACGTTTCGCACGGGGCGTCCGTTGACTACTTGCACTGCTGCGTTTTGGACTGTAGGTCAGGTTGTTTCAACAGCTTAGGTATAGACTCTCCCTATCGAGGAATGACATGGTTGATCGACCAGTCGCAATTGTCACGGCCGCCAGCCAGGGTATTGGTGCGGCATGTGCAAAATCGCTGGCTGCCGCTGGGCATAAGCTCGTGCTCTTGTCCCGTTCCGACCGGGTATTGACGATGGCCCAGGATCTCGGTGGCGTTGCTGTTCGTGGCTCCGTGACCTCTGTGGATGATCTCGCGGCAACCGTCGATATGGCCATGCGTGAATTCGGGCGAATTGACGTCGTTGTCAACAACGCCGGTCACCCCGCCAAGGGCGACATCCTGGAGATAAGCGACGACGAATGGCACGATGCACTGGACTTGTTATTCCTGAGCGTGGTGCGAGTCGCTCGCCTCGTGGTGCCGGTCATGAAAAAGCAGGGTCGTGGCGCAATTGTGAACATCTCTGCCTTTGGCGCAAAAGCGCCAAGTCTACTGTACCCAACATCGTCAGCCATTCGCGCGGCACTCTCCGGTTTCGTCGCTCTGTTTGTCCAAGCGCACGGGCCGGACGGGATACGCATGAACAACGTGTTGCCGGGTTTTGTGAGTAATCACCCGGTAGATCAAGCAACGATGGAGAAAATTCCAATGAAACGGCCGGCAACCTTGGACGAGATTGCCGAGGTGGTGAGTTTCCTGCTTTCCGACAAAGCTTCTTACATCAACGGTCAAGACATCGTTGTTGACGGCGGACTGTTGCGAGCGCGGTAGGCCACGTCGGTCGAACGTGGGATTGGCTCATTATTTGCTTGTCCCGCGAGCGTTTCTGGGTCACTGAGGCTCATGAGTTTAGCTAAAAGGATGGGACACCTAAATGCAGCACGCCGATGTGGAACAAGCCCTCGATCGAGCAAAAAACGGAGTCAACGGTTATCTCGAGACGGCACGCGCTTCAGGTAAAATCGATCAACCGTCATTCGAAGCAGCTCGAAACGCCACACTCCAGAACATCACAACGTGGCTGATCGATCCAAAAGTCGACGACATATCTGCTGGGCTTCGACAGGGCATTGTTGACGCGATCAACGACGAGCGTTGGGAAGACATCGTCAACGCGTTCAGACAAAAGTTGCGCTTCGGTACGGGTGGCATCCGCGGTATGATGGCATTCGACAGAGAGTCAATCATCAGACTCAAGGATGAAGGGATCGGCACGGACATCCTCAGGGGAACCAACACCATCAATGACCTGGTGTTTCTTCTGACATCCGCCGGTGTTGCGCAATTTGGAAAAGATCAGTCCACACCGTTCGAAACCATAGTCATCGGTTACGACAGCAGGATCCGCGGTCGCGACTTTGCACAGAAAATTGCGGAACTCTTTCTTGCGTACGACTACACCGTCTATTTTTTCGACGAACCGGCCCCGTACCCGGAGGTGACCTTTGCAATCCCTTACGTGAAAGCCGACGTCGGGATTTTGATTTCGGCTTCTCACAACGACTATCGGTACAACGGTTATAAGCTGTCGTGTTCAAACGGCTCACAGTTTGATCCGGCACAACGCGAGGAAATGTACGAAAACTACATTTCCAAAGCGACGACCAAGGACATTAAATTGTTATCGTTCGCACAGGCAAACGGTAAACTGCACTTCCTCGGCGGTGCGGAACCCGCTCCGGGATACAACTATTACGGAAAAGAAGATGAGATCGTCGATCTGCACGGGCCGCATCGTGACCACGTAAAGAGTTTTGTAATGACACCAGATCTTCCCGCACAACAAAACAGTGCAGACGATCCGCTTCATATCGCCTTTTGCGCATTTCACGGTGCGGGACGCGTCGCCGTGCCGCGCCTACTGAAGGACGTAGGTCTCCGCGACGTAAAGTCGATCACCGTGGACGGACTAAACGATCTGGACGGTCTGTTTCCATCTTTTAAGAGCGCACCTGGCGAAGAGCAACAACCCGATCCGGGAGATCCAAGGGCCGCTGAGGTGGCCGTCAACGCGTTCAACAAGGAATATCCGTCCGTATTTCAGTCGGAGACTGACATACTCATCGGTACCGATCCGGACGCCGATCGCTGTGGCATCGTCGTCAAGGTGCCGAAGGACCAACAACATGTTTACGGTGG
>JAZDDC010000258.1:0-5240 GCA_036679565.1 Gemmatimonadota bacterium | reverse complement strand
CGGGGTTTCCGCATCTATTTGCCTCCGGACGCCGGCATGTCTACTGACATCGATATTTGGCGCGCGGCACCCTCAAACATGATCACGTTCGGCGACCGCGCTACCGCTTTCTTCACGGTAGTGGGTCGGTTGAAAACAGACGTCACACTGCCACAGGCGCAAGCGGAGATGGACCGCTTGGGCACTTCGTTGCGGGAGCAATACCAGTTCCACGCCCGGTCCGGCATGCACATCACGGTGAACTCGATGCACGAGGATATCGTAGCGCACGTGCGACCACTGCTCATGGCCGTGTTGGCGGCCGCGGGCTTCGTGTTGCTTATCGCGTGCGCGAACGTGGCCAATCTACTACTTGTGCGCGCAGCGTCCCGGGAACGAGAAATTGCAGTGCGCACGGCACTCGGCGGTGGCCGCGGTCGTATTATCAGACAGATGTTGACCGAGAGCGCCGTGTTTTCGGTCGCGGGCGGAGTCCTTGGTCTCGGGTTGGCGTGGTGGGGAAACAAAGCCTTGGTCGCCATGCGACCCGAAAACTTGCCACGTCTCGAAAACATCGGCATCGACGGAACGGTGCTCGCCTTTACGATGGGCGCCACGGTGCTGGCCGCGCTTCTTTTCGGCTTGACCCCCGCCCTGAAAGCAGCCAGCCCCCACTTGGCCAACGCCCTCAGAGATCGAAGCGGCGAAACCGGCGGAGCGCGTGGCAACAAAATCCGCACGGCTTTGGTCGTGAGCGAAGTGGCGTTGTCACTGGTGCTGCTAGTGGGTGCCGGGCTCATGTTGCGGAGCTTCTCCAAGTTGCGGCAGGTAGAACCGGGATTCAATTACGAGAACGTGCTCACCTTTGGCGTCCCCTTGCCCCTGTTCAAGTACGTCGATCCCAATGCTCGGGCGGACATCATTGACCGGCTCCAAGAACGGATTCAGGGTCTGCCCGGTGTGCAAGGCGTCGGCGGCGTGGCCCCGTTGCCGTTGGCAGGCGGAGACCAGTTCCAGGTTTATTCGTACGGAACCAGCGACGCTACAGAGGACCAATGGGCACAGAACAAGGCCGACTATAAGGCGGTCCTACCCGGTTACCTTGACGCGGTGGATGCCAGAATCGTCGCGGGCCGTTTTCTGTTGCCGTCCGACAATCGACAAGACGCTCGTCGGGTCGTCGCCATCGACGAAAATCTGGCCGAGCGCACGTGGCCCGGCGAGGATCCCGTCGGCAAACAACTCGACGTGACCGTCTTCGTCTTTGATTCGTTGGGTATGCGGCCAGACCGAATCGCCGCAGAGATCGTGGGAGTCGTCGGCAACATACGCGCCGAATCGATCACGGAAGAAGGCCGCGAAGCCATCTACTTTCCCTTCCGATGGTTTCCATGGACACCGCTCAGCATGACCGTCCGCAGCGCCGGAAACCCACTGGCCCTGACGTCACCCATCCGGCAAGAACTCGAAGCGTTGGATCCGGATGTGCCCATGGCCGATATCCGCCTCATGGGCGACTACATCGCGGAGGCTGTTGCGCCAACACGGTTCACGCTCACACTGATAAGCGTATTCGCCGCATTGGCGCTCGTGCTCGCATCCATCGGGTTGTACGGCGTCATCTCGTATTCCGTCAGGCAGCGCACCCGAGAGATCGGTGTTCGCATGGCCTTCGGTGCCAACGAGCGCGACATCGTTCGCCTGGTTGTGGGTCGGGGGGCAATGCTCGGGCTGGCCGGCGTGGGTGTCGGGGTGGTCGCGGCACTCATAACCACCCGCACCGTGTCGAGTCTCCTGTACGGCGTCTCTGCGCTTGATCCGGTCACGTTCTTGGGAATCCCGTTTGTACTGTTAGCCGTTACGGTCGTCGCCAGCTATCTACCCGCACGCCGTGCGTTGCGTGTTGATCCGGTGGAGGCATTGCGGGACGAATGAACCCGGGGTAAAAAATTAGGGTGGACGCCTCCGTTCAGGCGTCCATCCCGCCGCGATTCAAGTCTATTGTCGCGACTTCCCGGTCACGGCCGGTAAGATCATCCCGCGCCCCCGCTCGTTCCACGATCCATCGCAAAACCGAGTGTCATATCCAAGATGCCGCTGCCCCGGGCAATCGTAAACTTGCGGCGAACCGGCGAATTAAGGCGTCGAACGGAAATACTTTGGACGTCGGGCCACGTCGGCGTGTTTAACTTTCGACTATGAGGGTTACGGCGCGTCACGTCCGGTGGTTCATCGGGGCCTCGATCGCAAGCTGGTTTGTGATCGGCACGGCCCTTTGGCTTCTGCGTGGTCCGACGAATGGCGAAGCGGTAGCAGCGGCGGCGGCCATGACCGTCGTTTTGGGCGTCGCGATCTGGTGGCTGAGCGGGCGCGTCCCCCTATCCGCGACGCCACGCCCAGCTTTCCTCGGCCTTCATGCCTTTGGTGCATTGATGTTTGGTAGTGCGATGATTTTGGTGACGTATGGCGGTGAAGCCGCCATGCAGGACACGTCACTCAGAGAGGCCGCGCGCGCGGCCACCTTCTTAGGCGCCGAGTTCGTATTCTGGGTTTGGCTCTACACGCTGCTTGTGGTGGGTTCCTACGGCTCCCGGTCACGGGCGGTGCTCATGGCAGAGCGCGAAACCAGCGCCCGAGCTGAAGCACGCGCCGCCGAAGCGCAACTCGAAACGTTACGTGGCCAACTGAATCCCCACTTTCTGTTCAACGCGCTCCATGGCGTTTCAGCCCTCGTGCGGCATGACACCGCACGCGCCGAGTTGGCGATTGAGCGACTCGGCAACTTGCTTCGTTTCAGTCTCGATGACGCGGCCGGAGCGACCGTCACTCTTGCCAACGAGTTACACTTCACTCGCACGTATTTGGAATTGGAGCGGCTCGGTCTCGGCGAGCGTCTTGGGATTGAGTTTGATATCGACGACTCCGCCCTCGATACTCGAGTACCACCGTTTTCTTTGCAAACCCTCGCCGAGAACGCAGTGCGACACGGGATTGCACCACTACCGACCGGTGGGAGAATGACGATCACCATTCGGGACAACACGGACAGCGTCGAACTCATTGTGGAAAACGCCGGGCCAACGTCAAACGATGACGGCAACCCCGACGGTCGTGGACTCACAAATCTCAAAGATCGCCTCGCCGCATTGTACGGTGGAGCCGCGCAATTGGAAGCAGGCGCCAGAACCAGTGGCGGCTTCGTCTCCCGTGTAGCAATCCCCAAGGTGTGAATGTGCGTGCGGTGATCGTCGATGACCATCCGCTGGCGCGAGTACGGTTAAAGGATCTGTTGAATGACATGTCCGACATCGAGTGCGTTGGCGAAGCAAAAGACGGCAAGACGGCAATCGCGTTGATTCGTACAATGCAACCTGACCTCGTCTTCCTCGACATTCACATGCCGGACCTTTCGGGTCTCGACGTGCTGCGGCGTTGCGACCCCCGGCCACTTGCCGTGTTCACCACCGCTTACAACCAATACGCGGTGACAGCATTCGAACTACATGCACTCGACTATCTTCTCAAACCGTTCGGTTCGGACCGCCTCCGCGATGCGGTGGAACGCGCAAGGTCTTCGCTTCGCCTCGAACAGCAGGCCATGCAATTCGAACGGGCAGAGCTGGCACTCAATCACACTCAACCCCTGGCACGTGTTTTTATTCGCCAACGCGGTCAGATCACCCCCGTTTCGCTGGACCAGGTAGAGCACCTGGAAGCACGCGGAGATTACGTTGCCCTGTGGCAGGGGACCCGGTCACACCTCCTTCGTGCTCGGCTCGCACAGTTATGTAATCGACTGGACCAGGAAACGTTTTTTCGTATTCATCGATCCCACGTCATCAATCTCACTCGAGTAAAAGCATTCTCATCCCATGACGCATCCCGTGTGCAAGTTGAGTTAGAGACCGGCAAAAGGGTGTTGGCAAGTCGGTCACGGTCGGTGAAGCTCCGGGAACGCCTGGCTTTCTAGAGACTGGCCTTGACAATACTCAAATTATTTGAGTATATACAGCCATGCCCAAGCGAACCGCCACAGACTTTAACCGGGTGCAACACGATCTGGTCGTCATGCAACACGCATTGGGTGTTGGGTATCCGTATGACCGGATGACAATTGTCGGATGGCTTGGTGTCGCGACCGTTTCAGCCTTGGGCGCCATGGCGGCCGCGACGTCATCGGTCACACTTCGCAACTATACGCTCGCGTTCGGATTGGCACTTGTGACAACCGTTTTAGTTGGAGTATTCCGAGTCCGACGCATGCGCGCCATCACACCCGTCGCGTGGCGGGAGATTAAAAGCGTGTCGGTCGCCAAACTCATCGCCGGTCCGCCCCTGCTCGCGTTCGTCGTCTGGCAATTCCTTCAAGGTGCGTCAGGTCCGTATCTCGTCTCGACTACCGCGTTTTGGGTAGGGATCATCACAATGATTTACGCCACGACCCAACCATGGCGCAAAGCGGGGTTGGGCGTGGCGTTGCCACTCTTGTTTTTGGGTGGGATAATTCCCGTCATGGCACCACACCGTATTGCGTTAGCGGTCGCGTGTGCCGGTGTGGTCGCGGGGTTGTCGTGCGCGGCCATCGTTGCCATACAGATGCGGTCGCTTGCGACCCCCATCAAAAGATGATCCCGTGCCAATTGATTTTAACGGGTTGGATACGGCGGTCCATGGACCTGTGCGACTCGGTGTGCTCGCCATGTTACAAACCGATGGACCTCTTGATTTCACGACACTCAAAAAACGCCTAGCTGTCGTCGACGGCGTGTTGAGCATGCATGTGAAGAAGCTGGAAGATAAAAAGTACATAATGTCTAAACGGTCTTGGATCGGACAACGCCCGCGAACAACATTTCGTTTAACACGGATCGGGCGCGCTGCATTGCGATCGTATCTCGTGTCCATGCAGGCACTCATCGATGCCATTCAACCATCGGCCCGGTCATGACGATTGTCAGCGTGCGGAATCTAGAGTTCCGGTACCCCGCAAACAAACGTGAGGTTTTGCGCGGATTCGATTTTGATATCCACGAAGGCGAGATCTTCGGCTTCCTCGGTCCGAACGGATCAGGCAAGAGTACGACTCAAAAAGTACTGACGCGGATCCTTCCTAAGTATCGGGGCGACGTGAAAATTTTCGATCGCGACCTTCGCACCGTCAACTCCGACTATTACAATCACATTGGCGTGTCGTTCGAGTTTCCCAACCTCTACGAGAAACTTACCGCCGAAGAAAACCTGGGATTCTATCGCGATTTTTT
>JAZDDC010000257.1:0-2458 GCA_036679565.1 Gemmatimonadota bacterium | reverse complement strand
ACCAATGGGTCTGGAACTGGAATTCGTGAAGGGCGACGGTCCTCGATTTCACAACCCCATACACAATGCCGAGGATGTCGCCGCGTTACGCCCGGTGGACCCCAAGGAGCAACTCGGTCACGTTCTCGAAGCCATACGACTAATAAAAAGGGAACTCGGCCACACCACGCCCCTCATCGGTTTCGCCGGCGCGCCGTTCACACTCGCGAGTTACGTCATTGAAGGGGGACCGAGCCGGCAATTCCTCAAGACAAAACAGATGATGTTTGGCCAACCAGACGTGTTTAACGCGCTACTCGAAAAACTCACGCGTGTTGTATCGGACTACGTTGAGGCGCAGATAGATGCCGGAGTCGATGTGATTCAAATTTTCGATTCGTGGGTGGGCTGCCTCTCGCCGGGCGATTACTCTCGTTTTGTGCAATCACATTCCCGCCGCATCTTTGACACACTCCGACGCCGCGATACTCCATCGATTCATTTTGGAGTCGGTACAGGCTCCATTTTGTCTCAAATGAAACTGGCCGGCGGGGACATCATCGGTTTGGACTGGCGTGTACCACTGGCCGAAGGATGGCGCCGGGTCGGGTTTGATGGCGGCATTCAGGGAAATCTTGATCCCGCCGCGCTCTTCGCCCCACGTCATGAACTCGAGCGACGAATCAGAACCATTCTACAAGATGCCGACGGCCGGCCCGGCCATATTTTCAATCTCGGCCACGGAGTGTTACCAGACACGCCCATCGACAACGTAAAAGCAGCAGTCGACTTGGTACACGACCTGAGCGTGCAACACAGCACGATTGGGGTGTAGCACGCTCTGCGGCCAACGCCCGATGGGTATCGAGCTTGTCACACCATTGTTGGCACCGGGTCCTCCGTAAGACGCCGACTCAGTTCAGGGTGCGTCTTCCAAACGAGGCGTCCCATGGCCGTGATAGCCAGGAGATTGCCAACAAGAACTGCCCACCAGCCCACCGCACCCAACACCCAGCCTCCTACTGCCCCGACGGTGCCCAAAAAGCCAGCTTCGAGAACGATGAACGCCATGACAGCCACCAACCATAGACCGGGTTTTTGCTCAACCCGTTCCGTCACCCAAACCAAGGCCGTCCCGACAACAATAAAGGCACCGAAATGGAGCACGGTGTACGCGGCAATCATGCCGATGTTTACCTGAACGTTCGACGCCGCAGTCACGCCAAGAAAAAAGGTTGATCCGAGTGCGGCTGGCGTAAAGAACGGCCGGCCCGAAACCACATCGAGCACCAGAAACCACGCGGCTACCGTAACACCACCAACAAGACCAGCCACCACACCTTGGGCAATCACCGGATGCTCGCGTAACGCACCCAACCCCAGCGGGGACTCCGCATGCTCGGTGTAATGAAGCACGGCCATCATGACCACGCCACCGACGAAATTGGCAAGGACAACGTGAACCTCGGGAAGCAGGGTCATCATCTCGACGCCGGTCACTAAAAGCGCACCGTAGTGCACAGCGGTGAAGACTATGACACCAAAAATGATACCATGCCGCAAACCCGGCGCCGTATTCAAGGCCGCCAGACCCAAAGCCGCGGCGATTCCGATGACCAAAAACACGCCGAAATGGAGAATCGAATAACCCAAAATCAACGTCGGTGTCGCCACATCGACCGTACGGTCGAGAAGGCCACTCGCAAGTGTCATAGGTGTTTGAAGCGGTTGACCGGACAGGAGGTCGAGAACGAAAAACCAAACAGCTACTACCAGACCGGCCGCTAAACCTCCGAGCGCACCGTGCAGAACAAGACGGGGTATTCGCGGTTGCATATACACCTCAGTTGAGTTGGAGGAGACGCCGCCACCCTTCCCTTACCAGATACCATTCATAACGTTTGAGCTACTGCTACGGATCCCAATACGCCACCCCAGACAGCCTTTTTTCCCAAACCCCGCACCTCCCTCCCGGGTCGCCTTTGGACCATGCTGCTCCGCATGTTCTTGCGACACGAACTCAAGCGGGTTTGGCTCTTGCTCGGTAGGTGCCGCCTATCGAAACACGAACTCAAGCGGGTTTGGCTCTTGCTCGGTAGGTGCCGCCTATCGAAACTTGGGAAACTCAAACATTCGGGACAATTTGGGTTGTTTTCATCAAATATTGCATGTTTATTCTCTATCATGCATTTTTATGCGCTACTTGTTCTTCTAACGGGATTGGGCCTCAATGAAAACGTCTGAGTACCTGGCACAGGTCGATAAGTACAGTGCGGCTAACTACCACCCCCTGCCCATCGTCTTAAACAGAGGCGAAGGCGCGTGGGTATGGGATACGGACGACAACAAATATCTGGATTGCCTAGCGGCATACTCGGCCGTCAATCAGGGACACCGCCACCCCGCCATTCTTAAGGCCGCTCGTGAGCAGTTGGATCGACTCACCCTTACGTCACGCGCGTTTCACAACGACCAAATG
>JAZDDC010000256.1:0-5919 GCA_036679565.1 Gemmatimonadota bacterium | reverse complement strand
GCCTGAATCGATAACCACAGAGTGCGCGAGCGGCTGGGGCCGTTCGCGGTCGTGCCTTTACACATGGTTCGAGACCTGACCAACCTGGGCCCTTCGAGACTCTTCCCGCCCCTGAAACCCCCAGTCCAACACTCCGTAAGGTCCTATGAACATTCAACCAGCCTCACACAAGGTCCGTACACCTATGGCACGAGTCAAACGACCCTGGGGAGTCATCGCAGGCCCAGTCATTCTGGTACTTGGCCTGGCCGCTTTCTGGGGAACCAAATCCGCCATGGCAATGAAGGAGCGGGTCATCGACTGGAGTTACCAGCTCGAGCATTCGTCGGAGCCGGTCACAATGCAGATGCCGGATCTGCCTCTCCTGCCACCGCTCATTCTCGACAACGACCGGATGGGCCGGATCGATCTCATCGTAGTCCAACGAGACCGTCCGGGTGCCGTGGACAGCATTACGATCCTGGCCGATGTTCCCGACAGATTTCTTAACCGCCTTGAGGACTGTAAGCTGCGCCTACGTGTGGTTTCGTTCGATTGGCGCGGGTATCGTCGCGCCCTGCGGTGTACGTCCAATACCGATGGACTCATCTCATTTGGGCACCTGAATGTCTTGGGGTCTGACCTCGCAGTGCCGATCCTGGTTCGATCCGAAGACCTTCCATGCGACCATCGCATGAATCGTGGCGCCGCTTGCGGCAAGACCACAGATCGTCTGATCCGGGAGATCCGGTCGGTCCAACGCTTGCTCGAGCGAGAGACGGATCGCGTGCGTGTTGAAGTGAGAACCGACGCGCGCGATGTTCGGCGGGAGGCCATGAAGGTTCGCGAAGAGGCCCGAAAGGTGCGCCAAGAGGTTCGTTCGGCGGCTAGATCAATTAGATAGCTGCCAGCTACCCGTTACTTGTCAAAGGCTGCCCTCCGTTTGGGGGGCAGCCTTTTTCTTGTGGTGGTGGAGTACCGGTCAGTGGCCCACCATCTTGAGGACCGTGTTCCAATTGCGCGTCGTGACGTTCTTGCCGAATTCTTTCTCGACAATCTGCATCGCATCGGTGGTTTGAGTTTTCGACAAATCGAGAACACTGAACACGGCCGTGCTTGTCACATCCAGTATTCGAAATGACCTATCGGCAGACGCATACGGGACTTTGAGATTGCTCTTGGGTTTTGCAGAGAGAAACGTGCTGTAAAGACGTGTCTGCGGTCCCACCTTGATGCCTTTGAACGGTTCTGACTTGACCATCTTTTCCAATCCGGAACCGGTAAGCACGATCGTGCCAATCTGAAATCCGAATTTTTTCTCCAATGTGTCTTCTATTTTCCTCGATAACGCGTTTGCACTTTGCTTTTCCGCTTCGAACATCACGTTCCCGCTTGCTAGAAGTGTCTTTACATCACAAAACCCGACTCCTTCGAGAACTTTTCGCAGTTCGGCCATCGGCACCTTGTGATGACCACCGACATTGATGCCACGCAGAAACGCCACGTATCTAGTCATGAAACTTCCAAGTCACCTCCAACGATGGGCCCCCTAGAATTCGTGCTCAACGGCAGTGGGGCTTAGGCGGTCACCGGTTCGAATCCGGCCGTCCCGACTCGATGTCGCCGGCGTCCCGCAGCGTTTCCAGCTCGGCGACTGCTTCGAAGTCCCTCGGGCGCCCTGCTGCGCGTTTGGTTTGGATCAAGCTGGGCAAGTCGAGGCACCGACAAGCGTTCCCAAAGAGTTCGATCTCGATTGAATGCGGGAGCAGATCATCGTAACCGCCGCCCCCAACAATCTCGCCGAGCAAGTCAATGTCTCCGAGAGCGGTCGTCAACGTGAAGTTGAGACCGCGCTTCAGCGTTGCGGCGGACCAGTCGAACGGCAGTCCGGGCGGCGCGCCTCGCAAGTACGGTTGGTGTGGACCCAGCCCCTTCTCGATCCGCGAGAGGTTTTCGTCGGTGCGACGGTAGACGATATCGATGTCTTGGGTCAATCGACTCGATCCATGCACTGTCGCGGCGAGGCCGCCGACGATAATGAAATCGACACCCCCTTCGCACAGGGTTCCGATGAGCCTGGGGAAATCGGTCACTACGTGTGCGCGGCCTGGCCTGCCCGCCGCGCCTCTGCGGCAAGGCGTTGCAACTCCATCAACGCTTCGACACGCTCCGTCGGTGTCTTCTTCAGGTTTTGGCGGAGCAACGACCGATCGAGGTCATTCTTGAACGCCTCGATCACCGGGTCGCGCTCGAGTGGCGCATCGTCTGTGGAGGGATGCTTCGTATCAACCATGTTCCAAAGCTAACGATCCATCCTCAGCCACTCTACGGCTGTCCCTCCCGAGTCGTGATGCCATGCCCATTCGGTTCCTGTTTTGGTACTCGTCAATCGCCCCCCGAATCCTGTGAAACACATCTTTCGAATTGCTTGTCCTCAAAATAACTCGGCCTCGCTCTGCAACTCACTCCAACTGTCCATGACCGATAGTTGAGTTGCCCAGTGATCGATGTACGCGATATCGATGCTTGGCGCGTTCACCTCGTAAACTCTTAATACATCGCCGAGTTGTTTTGCGCTGCCCCCGGCGTTCTTGGACCACAGCAGTTTGGCGAGAATCGTGTCCTCGGGTGTGGGAACTTGCAAGCGAATACCGAACACGGGTTCCGATCGTTTTCGTGCGAAACGTGATCGATCAAACGCCTCATCAGTCAGCATCCAAAAATCGACTCTATCCCCTGTGGTGATTGCGAGGAGATTGAACATCCCTTTGGTATCAATGGCCTGTTTGACAGCCTCAGGGTCGAGGTAATAATCTGGCGCCCTAAAAACCTCAACTAGTCGCGGTGCGACATCGTGTGTCATTGCAACCACCAGGTCGATGTCGTGCGTGGCGCGAGGTTCGCCCTGAAGGCTTGAGGCAATCGATCCCGTCACCATGTAGTCCACTCCGACCTCGTCGAGAAGGCGGACGACCTTGATCAGTAAATCCTGTTGTGACACTTAGCGAGTCGCGATGCAAGGAGGTGTTGAAACTCTTGTTGTGACATGGAGGGGAAGCGATTTCGTAAACCTTGAACAAAGAGTTGTCTGGAAAAATCGGAGAGTTCAAATGCCTTCTTCAGACGCTCCTCCGGCGACATTCGACGAAGGATCTGCAGGTACCTCCGGTGGTTTGGTCGAGGCTTCGTCTCCATGGGTCTCCGGCGTCGCGTGGATTGTTTGCCAACTGGCCTCATCAGACGACCGTTCTGAGAGTCTACGATGGTGGCGACACGACATCAATGCCGCGAGGTGGTCGCTTTAGGAACGAAGAAAACCGGGGTCGCCTGAGTGGCGGCGGCATATCCAATCGGATATATTAACCCATGAACTCCATCCGTCTACTGCGGGCAAAGGCAGCGGTCACCCAGGCCGCGTTGGCGAAGGCTGCCGGCACGTCCCAGCCGACCATTGCGGCGTACGAATCCGGACGCAAAAGCCCTTCGGTGGAAACCGTGCGGCGACTTGCCCACGCGGTCGGTCTGGAACCTTGGATCGACTTTCACCCATCTCTGACTCGTGAGGAACGGCGGTCGCTGGTCCTTCACGAGGCAATTGCTCGTCAGCTAATCGACGACCCCGAGCGGGTCCTCGCACGAGCACGTGAGAACTTGGGTCGAATGGTTGCGCGCCGGAGCACTTCCTCGCAATTGCTCGATGAATGGCGCGTGTTGCTCAAACGCCCTCTCTCCGCCCTCGTGCCGCTGTTGACGGATCCCGATCCGTGGGTCCGTGAACTCCGTCACGTAACGCCGTTCGCCGGGGTGCTCACTACCCGAGCACGCACCCAGGTTTACGAGGCGTTTGCCGAAGAAGAGAGACGCGCCTCGTGAAACGTGACGAGTTCGAACACGCAATACGGGCGGCTGGAGCCGTACTCGGCGTGAGCGAGGTCTTGGTGATCGGAAGTCAGGCGCTCCACGGGAGCGTGGCAGGCGAACTGCCACCCGAGGCATCCCGCTCCATCGAGGTGGACGTTGCCGCTATGGATGATACGGACGGTCGGCTGGCCGACCTGATCGACGGATCAATTGGTGAGGCTTCCATGTTTCACGCTACTTTTGGCTACTACGCGCAAGGAGTCGTCGAGACGACCGCCGTCCTTCCATCAGGATGGCGCGACCGATTAGTGCGTTTCGAGACCGTCGGTACCAATGGCGTCGTGGCATGGTGCCTGGAGCCCCATGATTTATGGGTGTCGAAAGCCATCGCCAGTCGGCCAAAGGACGTCGAGTTCTGCCGTGCGCTCGGGGATGCCCATATGGTTCATGGGGACATGCTCCGTGATCGCCTCAAGGAGGTAAAAGCCCTGGACCCGCGAGTTCGCTCGGCCGTCCTGTCCAGAATTCCTTCATAAGCCTACAGAAATCAATCTCTATTGTGTACGTGTTCTTTCGCTACGCGACGGTAGCCTTCTGTGCCGCCTCGATTCCCTTCTTCTCATCCACCAACATCAACAACCCGCCGCCCACCGCAAAGAAAATCAAAACGGACGCCACACCCACGCGCTGTCCAAACGAAGCGGTGAGTGTGCCTAACAAGAGCGGTCCCATAAACGCCGTGGCCTTACCGGAGAACGCAAAGAAGCCGAAGAACTCAACCTGATGGCGTTCCGGAACAAAACGAGCCATCAACGAACGACTCGCCGCCTGATTGGGACCTGCAAAGACACCGATCCCCACACCCGCAATCCAAAGAAACAAACGACTCGGCGCAACTGCGGCCAACAATGCACTCGCCGCCAGCGCGACAATGCTTATGAGCACCGTGATCTTGCCACCCGCCTTGTCGTCAAAGAAACCAAAGACTGCCGCGCCGAGTCCTGCACCGACGTTGATGACGATGGCAAACATGATCACGTCTTGAAACGACATGTCGAAGGTGCCCGCAGCGTAGATGCCACCGAATGCAAAGATCGTAATGAGACCATCGTTGTAGATGAGTCGCGCAATCAAAAACTTCACAACTTCACGGTACTGGCGGATCTGCCGAAACGTTTGCGCCAGATCTGATATGGCTCCGCGAATGTTTACGGGGCCTGTCGCGCTTTTCCCGTCGCGCACGAGCAGAAGCATCGGCAGACTAAACAACAAAAACCATCCGGCAACCAACAGATTGGTCGCGCGTATGTTGAAACCGTTCTCGGTCGATAGACCAAGTAGTCCGTCACCACCCAGACCAACGAATCCCACCAAACCCAATACCAGCGCAATCAGCCCACCCGCATACCCCAGTCCCCATCCGTACCCGGAGATGCGACCGATCTGTTCTTGCGGGGCGATCGCCGGCAGGAATGAATTGTAAAACACCATCCCGACCTCGAACGCCACGTTCCCGATGACAAAGATCGTGAGTGCGGTAATCACCGCCGCGTTCTGGCTCGGCGATACAAAGGTCAATGCGACTGTTGCAGCGACACAGATGAGCGTGGAGATAGCCAGATACCGCCGGCGCGATCCCCCACGGTCGGCCACCGCGCCCAATATGGGCGACAGGATGGCAATGAAGAGTGAACTGATGACGATGCCGCGAGACCAGAGTTGTGTGCCAATGTTTTCATCGGCCGCAAACGTCTGTGTGAAGTAGGTGGCGTAGATGAATGTTACGACGAGTGTCGTAAATGCCGAATTGGCCCAGTCATAAAGGCACCAGGACCAGATGGTCTTCCGGTATGCGCTGGGGCTGGACGATTGGGGGGCGGTCATTGACGGGCTCCGTTATCGGTCAACGCGATATGACGTGATCCCGGTTCGGCGTCAAGAAGGCACCACCTTCATGATGCACCGAGCGTTAGTGCTGGGGATAGGTAGTGTTCTGTGATCAAGTTCTTCGCGCCGATTTCGTGGTTTCCCAAAAAAAGAGCCGATCGACTCGATCGGCTCCTTCGGCACAGCGGAAAC
>JAZDDC010000255.1:0-9886 GCA_036679565.1 Gemmatimonadota bacterium | reverse complement strand
CTACACCATCGGCTTTTCAACATACACGGCGGACGGTCTCACGTTTCCAGCGCCAACCGACAGACGCCACGTGCTTGATATCGCACTGAACAGGGCCGTGCGAAAGCCAATTGCGTCTGGGCGTATCGGTTTTAGTGGTGCTTTCACGGCTGCATCGGGTGCGCCGTTTACTCGTCTGCATCCGGGAACGTACGACTGTGGCAACTACGTGCCCGGTGGGTTCTGCGATGCGATTGTATCAACGACTGTAGAGGCGCCAAATGCCGAGCGCGCGCCCTGGGCCACGGGAGCAAACGTACGTATTGAGTGGACTCGCTCGTTTAGCGAATGGACTCTTGGCGCTCACGTGCAAATACAGAACGTTCTCAACACTATGCGTGCCGCGTCCTATGCTGTTGACGTCAACGAGTGCCGTAGGGCGACCCAGTTCGACGGGTTCTGCGGCGCGGCACAGGATGCGTTTGTGCCCGGAATGCGCCGTCACATTGAGGCGGGTTTGCGGTTCGTTTTCTGATGTTGGACGTGACCGTCTTGTTCTACAAGCACCATGAGGAGATTACGCGATATCTCGTGGGTCTCACCGGTGACGCAGATCTTGCGGCGGACGCAGCGCAGGAGGCTTTCGTACGATTGAACGAGAAACCACCAGCCTCGCAGGAGCAAATACGTGCGTGGCTATACAGGGTGGCAACAAATTTTGCGTTCGACACCATGCGTGTGGCCACTCGAAGGGCAGAAATCGTTGCCGAAAGGGGCGGAGATTTTCCAATGTCACAGGATCCCGTCCCGGATGCTCAACTTGAACAAATGGAACGTCGCGAGGCCGTTCGTGGAGCACTCAATCTACTACGGCCCAAGGAGAGGGGGATCTTGCTGATGCGTGCTCAGGGTTTTTCATACAAAGAAATCGCAGCGACTCTTGATGTCCCGATGAACTCTATTGGAGCGGTTGGCGCTCGTGGACTTCGCAAACTCTCCACAAAGTTGTCTCCGCGGGAGGCACAACTTTAATGACACAGACGTTATCGCATCCAACGGATGCTGATCTGTTGGGATACATCGACAAAGAACTTTCTCGAGACGATGCCGTGGCGATTCAAGGGCACCTGTCACGCTGCGCGGAGTGTCAACAGACAGTTGATTCGTTGTCCGCCGCTACATCTGACGTTGAGTTGTTTTTGCGCAATGTCTCAATCCCGGAGGTAACGGCCCCATTCGTTGCGCGGCGAGTCCGCCCTCCCCAGCTGGCGGTCATTCCAAAAAACAGAAATGTCCCGCCGTGGTATACTCGAACGTCGTTGCGAGCCGCGTTGATAGTTTGCGGCATTGGTGTGGCCACGTTTGCCGTTACGCCAGTGCGCGGTTGGGTTATCGACTTCATTCGGAATGCGATTCAATCGACCGATTCGCAAACGGATTCTCAAGGTGCAGCCGACCCGCCCACGTCGGGACAACTCAATACCTCGTCGGTGGCATTCGTTCCGGAGGGACAACGATTTGAAATCTCAATAACTCAACATCAGCGTGAAGGCGTCTTGACGATTGTCGCCGTGGAGGGCACACGAGCCCGTGGGAGCATTGCGGGGTCTGGTGCCGCGGACGCGCTGATGGTAACCGGTGGCGGTCTGTCGATCCAAAACTCACCAGAATCTCAGTCGTCCTACGAGGTGCAGATTCCCCCATCAATTCGCCACATAATCATACAGATCTCGAATGACTACCCGGTGCAGATTTCCCGAGACGATGTCGCGCGCGAAGGCGAGATGATCGTGTCGCTATCACCCAGTCCGCAACCATAACGCCACGTCCGCCCTACCGCCCGATGTACGGTTCGATAGTTGTCAATCGTTTTCAGATTGAGGTGAAACACGGCTGGAGGGCTGTGATGTATCGACGTATCACCCGGGTCATGTTGAGTACGTGTTTTGTTTTCCTTTGCTGCCATAAGGCCGCGCTTGCTCAAGGGCACGTGCGTGGTATCGTCGTACACGAGTTGACCAGTACAGGTGTCTCCGGTGTCATCGTGGAGTTTACACCACGACGCCTCCGCACGACCACCGGTGTGGACGGCCAGTTTTTCTTGGAGGGTTTGCCGGCAGGCACACGTGAACTCCAAGTGCGGCGGATCGGCTACCGGGTAGGCTCAACGATCGTGGACGTTGTCGAGGGCGACACCGTGGACGTCACGATCGTCATTAGCCCTGCCGCAACGCGGTTACGCGACATCGTTGTGACACCGGGTCGCTTTGGTGTTTTGGACGCCAACGTTGTGTCAAACCAAACGCTGTCACGCGAGGACATCGAGACCATCCCACAGGTGGGGGAGGACGTCTTTCGTGCGATAAAGCGGCTACCCGGACTCGCGGCCGGTGATATTTCAACCCGTCTCAATGTTCGCGGCGGTACCGATCAGGAATTACTCGTCATGCTCGACGGTATGGAACTCTATGAGCCTTATCATCTCAAAGACTTTGACGGTGTGCTTGGCATTGTTGACGTGTACTCACTGGGTGGCATCGATTTGGCGACCGGTGGATTCGGTGTAGAATACGGCGATCACACTGCCGGTTTGGTTTCCATGCGGACCAGGATACCCCCGGCGGCGCAAACGCGCACGACGCTGGGGGTCAGTATCACGAACTTGAGCCTTATGAATCAGGGTGCGTTTTCGGGTGGACGTGGTCAGTGGTTAGTGTCTGTAAGGCGGGGTTATCTCGACGTCGCGCTCAAGCTCACGGGAGGTGACGACAACCTGTCGCCCGTGTACTGGGATGTGTTGGGGAAGTTGGAGTATCAGCTCAGCGACCGGCACCGGATGACGTTCAACACGCTGCACGCCTTTGACGATCTCAATTTTGCAGACTTCGATGAGGACGGTTTGCTTGAAAGCCGCTGGAACAGCAACTACGGATGGTCAACGTGGCGTGCCGATTGGTCGGACAAGATCTCGATGCAAGCCATGGCGTTCGTTGGGCGGGTTAACCGGGAACGTGGCGGATGGTTCGATGAGAATCAACGCATTCGGGGACCGGAACGTGGATTCGTTTCGGATGGGCGAACACTCTATGTTGGTGGCGGACGTGTCGATTTTAGTTTTTTGTTTTCTGACCGTGCCTTGCTCAAGGTGGGAGTCGAGGCAAAACATCAGCGTGCGGATTATCTGTATCGGGCCGAAACGCGTTCGGTTCGGGGATCGAGTGGCGCAGAGCTGGTTGCCCGATTCGACACGTTGACGGTCGATCTCGAACCGCGGGGGGAAGAACTCGGAACATACGCGGCGCTGCGTGTCCAACCCGTCGAGGGGTTCACCGTTGAAATCGGCGCTCGCTTTGATCGGGTAACGCACACCGGCGATGACGATGTCGGTCCACGGTTGCTCGCTTCCTACGATTTTGGTGGCACGACGACGGTACGGGGAAGTTGGGGCCGATACTTCCAATCCCACGGCATACATCAATTGGATGTCGGTGATGGTGCGCAATCGTTTTTCCCATCAGATCGCGCGGATCAGATGGCCGTAGGGGTCGAACATCGAATAGGTGGCATCACGCTCCGTGGCGAGGCGTATCGGAGAGTGTATGCCGATCAACGACCGCGTTTTCTCAGCTTGGATCGCGAGCTGGATCCGTTTGCCGAGGTGGAGTGGGATCGCGTTGGAATTGACCCGGACAACGGCGAGGCGCGTGGCGCGGAGCTGCTTGTGCAGCGTGATGTTGCTGGTGCGTGGGCCTGGTCGGTTGCCTATGCGTTGTCGGAAGCGCGTGACAAGATCGGCGGGCAGTGGGTTCCTCGGACATTCGATCAGCGGCATGCATTGACCCTTTCAGTCACACATCGCCCCAGTGACAGATGGCATATCTCTGCGGCCTTCCACTTCCACTCCGGTTGGCCCATCACTGAATCCATATTCGGCGCAGACACACTCGCGGATGGCACGGTACAACTGACCCGTGACTTTTCCGCTCTCAACGCGGAACGATTACCGTCTTATCACCGGGTAGACTTCAGGGTTACGAGGAACTTCCCGCTTGGCCGCGGAACGCTCCAAGCATATTTCGATATGTTCAACCTCTACAACCGCAAAAACCTGAGATCGTATTTCTATTCGGTGCGGTTCAACGATGGTCAATTGACGAGCCGGAGGGGCAATGGTGAGGAAATGTTGCCGTTTTTGCCGTCCCTTGGGTTGCGTTGGGAGTTCTAGTCTTCGGCACGTAGAGTGACCATGGGCTCCTGATCGGCCAGAGACCCGTTAGCTTCGGGAGAACTTTCCGGCGCGTCACTCACCATGCCCGATCTCCACATCCTCCGCGATCTCCTGATCCTCATTGCGTTCGCCATTCCCGTGGTGGCCGTAGCTCAGCGGTTGCGGGCTCCGTCAACGGTGGGATTCCTCATAGCTGGCATTCTGATTGGCCCGCACGTTCTGGGGCTCATCGAGCGCTCTGAAGAAGTACAGGTCATCGCAGAGATCGGCGTGGTATTGCTGCTCTTCGAGATCGGCCTGGAGATGTCGTTCTCGCGTGTCGTTCGCATGTGGACCACGGTCTTGATTGGCGGCGGCCTCCAACTGGTTGTCACGATCGCGGCGGCAACGGCGTTGAGCGTGGTGTTTGGCCTCCAATGGCGTCCGGCCTTGACGTTTGGTTGTTTGCTTGCGTTGTCGTCTACCGCCATTGTGCTCAAGGCGCTGTCAGACCGGCGGGAACTGGACACGCCGTACGGTCGCGTGGTCGTGGGGACACTGTTGTTCCAGGATCTCGCGGTTGTACCACTGATCGTCGTTGTCGGTGTCCTTGGCCCCGGCTCTCCTTCCACCCTGGCCGGCGGCGTCCGCCAAATCGCAATCAGTCTCGGGGTGCTTGCAGGTGTGGTGGTCACGGCACGTTTCATAATCCCTGTTGTGCTGGCTCGCATCGCGGGTCTTCAGAATCGAGAACTGTTCACACTGACCGTTGGCCTTTTTGGGTTGGGTGCCGCGTATGCGACCGCATCCGTTGGATTGGCAATGGCACTCGGTGCTTTTGTGGCCGGTCTTGTGATTTCTGAGTCAGAGTACGGGGCCCAGGCGTTGTCCGACGTATTGCCATTTCGCGTTCTCTTCAGTGGGATTTTCTTTACGTCAGTTGGCATGTTGCTCGATCTCGGATTCATTGTGGAGAACGCGGGCGTAGTTGCCGGCACGGCGGTTGGTGTGGTTGTCGGCAAGGCGGCGGTTGTCGTGGTGATTGTGAGGTTTGCGTTGCGAATGCCGTTTGGTGTTGCCGTTGCGGCTGGGGTCGCGTTGGCCCAAGTGGGTGAGTTTTCCTTCGTGCTCGCGACGGTGGCCATCGGTGCGCAGGTCATCGAGCCCGCCTTGTATCAACTGTTTCTGTCCGCGACTGTTATCTCGATGCTCATGACTCCGGCGTTAATCGCCGGCGGTCAGCGTGCCGGGTCCGCCTTGGCGCGGCGGTCGGGGTTAGGCGCGCCGGACACCACCACCGGTGGCCCCGAATTGAAAGATCACGCGATCATCGTTGGGTTTGGCTTGGCGGGACGACATTTGGCCCGGGTGCTCCGCGCTGCCCACGTGCCATATGTCATTCTCGAGCTGGATGACGAACTCGTTCGCAACGCCCGAGACGAGGGTGAGCCAATTTACTTCGGTGACGGTTCGAGTCGTGAGGTTTTGGGAAAGGCGGGCATCAACAACGCGCGTGTTCTGATATTCCTCATATCATCGATCATGGATGAGCGTCGCGGGGTAACTGCGGCCCGGGCCCTGAGTGCGACAATCAAGATTCTGGTGCGGACACGAAGCGTGGTTGCCATGCGGGAACTGATACCCGCGGGCGCGACTGATGTCGTCGTGGAAGAGTACGAAGCCGCGCTCGAGCTTTTCCAGCGTGTCATGCGTCACTATTGCATACCATCGAACACCATCCAAGCAGAACTCGATGCGATGCGCACCGAGGGATACGGCATCTTGCGTGGTCTGCCCAAAGAGGCGCTCCACTTGGATGAACTCAACTTCCTCGGCATTCAACACGCGCTCGAGTTGATGGCCGTGGAGAAAGGTTCCCCAGCGGTCGGACGTTCCTTACGAGACCTGGGACTCCGGAAGGAGACGAAGTGTACGGTCGTTGCGGTTATTCGCGATGCGGTGCCTGAGTACGACATCGGTCCGGATTTCGTATTTGAAGCCGAAGACACAGTGGTACTTGTCGGACCGGGACCGGGACTGCCACGTGGGGCAGAGCGGTTCCGCGCGCCACGCGCCGAATAGCTTTGGCACGCGGGCACTCGATACGGATATTGACTATTCACAAAGTGTGAATAACTTTTGTGAGTACTAGACCCGTTGAGACCTCAATGAACCCATACGACCATGTGCCGCTGAAACCTGACGCATTCCATATTCTCCTCGTCTTACTCGATAGTCCGTGTCACGGGTATGCGTTGATGCGTCAGCTTGCTCAGGTCACCGAGGGCAGAGTTGTGTTGTTACCCGGGGCGCTCTATCGAAGATTGCAACATTTGTTGGACGATGGTTTGATCGAAGAAGTGGCTGGAAACGGAGAATCTGATTCCAGGCGGCGGGTGTTTGCCGTTACCGAATTCGGTCGTGCGGTTGCCGAGGCGGAGGCGGAACGTTTGGACGGTTTGGTCGAAGCTGCGCGTCGTCGTGATCTTATCAAGAAAAAGGCTGAGGTCGAGCTATGATCAGGGTGCTGTCAGTTTTCTACCGCATCGCGTTGCTCACCTTTCCAAGAGAGTTTCGCCACCGTTTCGGGACTCGCATGATCGAAACCTTCGAGCAATACTACCAAGACGTTGGTGCTGTTCGCAGTATCATTGCGGTTCTGGAAGTACTCTGGCAGGGTATGGGTGAACGTCTCGCTAGGGTTGTCAGTCTGCTGCAAGTACCTCGACGGAACAACGGCCTGCGAAACCCGTGGCGTGGCTCGCTTGGATTGCAGATCGGGTTGACGTTCAGGGACGTGCGTTTTGCGTTGCGTGGCTTGCGGCGATCGCCACTCTTTGCCACGATGGCAATCCTTATTCTCACAATCGGTATCGGCGCAACCACCTCGATCTTTTCTGTTGTCAACGCCCTCGTTTTTCGAGGTGTGCCGTTTCCCGAAGCCGGACGTCTAGTTCGAATTTCCGAAACGTACAAACCCGATGCCGGTGCCATAGAGCGACGGGCGGTTTCCTACCCTGATTTCGTTGATTGGAAACACGGTGTCACGGCATTCAGCGATATGGGGATCGCGGATTTCGACTACGTTGCCGTCACGGCGGGTGGTCAGGAACCGGTGTTGGTCGCTACCACCTTCTTGTCTCCCAGCTTCTTCCGCTTGCTCGGCGTACGTCCCGCGATTGGCCGTTTATTGGACGACGGTGACGATTCCCCGGGTGGGCTGGTCGCCGTTGTAAGCTACGATCTTTGGCGTTCTCGTTGGGGAATGGATTCCACCCTTGTCGGACAGTCGATCACGGTGAATGACCGGATGGTGACGGTCGTGGGAGTTGCAGAGGAAGGTTTCGATGGCACGTATGGCGGTCAGTCGTTGTGGATGCCATTCCTTGCCGAAGGAGAGTTCATATCGAACCGGCCATTTGACCGCGTCCAGTTGCGGGGATTGCGTGGTTTCGTCTCTATCGCCCGTCTAGCTCCTGGAGTCTCTCTACAGGAGAGTCAAAGACAGCTGGACGTGGTAACGTCCCGGTTGCAAGAAGACGGTATTTTGGATGTTGATCGTGGGGCCGTGGTTGTTTCCTTTGTTGACGACAATCTAGGTGCCGCTCGTCAAACGGCGTTCGTCTTGGCGGTCGCTGCCAGCCTCGTGCTACTCATCGCGTGCGCGAACGTTGCAAACCTGCTGATCGCCCGACAACTCGGACGTAGCAAAGAGTTAGCGTTGCGGCGTGCAATTGGCGCTGGTCCTGGAAGTCTTGTCCGTCAATTACTCGTAGAAGCCACGTTGCTCGGTGGTATTGCAGGTGTAAGCGGGGCGGTTATGGCGGTTTGGTTGACCAAGGTAATCGGTGCTACCATTGCTCCCTCTGTTCCCAGTTATGTCGTGCCGACAGTTGACGTCGCGGCCCTTCTGTTTGCGATTGCCGTCTCCTTGACTACCGGTTTTGTATTCGGACTCCTGCCGGCCGTTAGCACGGCGCGTGTGTCGATCGGAGACTCGCTCAGGGTGTCCTCATCGTCCGTTTCGGGTAGTCGGCGAGGGTTTTCCACGCGGCGTGCCCTGGTCGTCGCGCAGATCGCAGTGACTATTCCTTTGCTGGTTGGCTCCGGTCTGATGATTCGAAGCGTTTCGAACACTCTTTCTATTGATACGGGGTTTGACGCCGCGGGAGTGGGTGTCGTTTCCGTCAACCTTCCAGCGTCACGTTACGATGACGTGTCTCGGATTGAATTCTCTCGTCAATTGCGAGAGGCCCTCTTAAACGAACCACTAATCCGAAATGCTACGGTAGCGTCCGATATCCCGTTGAACAGCGGATACTCTGCCATGATTATCGAACTATCCGGCCCCGGATACGTGGGTCGAGATGTTCGTGTGTATGTGCATCGTGTGTCACCTGGTTACTTCGCAACACTCGGTATTCAGCTGTTGCAAGGGCGTGTTTTCGATAGCAGTGATCGATCGGTCGGTTCGGATGTTGTCATTGTCAGCGAAAAGATGGCGCGAAGGTTTTGGCCCGATGAAAGCCCGCTTGGCCGAGTGATAGGCGACGCAACTATCATCGGTGTTGTCGCTAATGCAACCTATCGCGGGCTCGTGCCCGACCAGGAAGTCAATCCCGACGATCCGGACATTTTTGTCCCCCTTTCCCAATCCAGTAGGGCGGATTTGCAGGTTGCCGTCCGCGGGCAAGGTACGGCGGCAGACTTGCCCATGCTGATACAAAGGACGATTGGTCAGATTGACCCGATGCTCCCCGTCTTCGGCGCATCGACCCTCGCCGAGATCGTCGAGGCGCATGTTGCCCCCAGTCGGGCGGCCACTCGCCAATTGGGTGCGTTTGCGGCAATTGCGTTGTTGCTGTCCGCGGGCGGACTTTTTGGGATTATGGCATTCACGGTGTCCACGCAAACGAAGGAGATCGGTGTGCGGATGGCCCTCGGCGCCGATTCAACCCGGGTTCTGGGTGCACTGCTGGGGAAGGCCGCGGGGTTGATTGTTGGCGGTGTTGTGGTGGGTCTCATTATGGCTTTGGGCATCACGCGGTTTCTGGAAAGCCAACTCTATAGTGTATCGACAACGGATTTTGCGACGTACGGTAGCGCGGCGGTCGTGTTCCTTTGTGTCGGGCTCGTCGCGTGTGTCATTCCGTCGCTGCGCGCAACGCGTGTTGACCCCTTGGTGTCGCTGCGATCCGATTAACGCCTTCTCCGCATCATCATTCACTTCCAGCGGATTCAGGGGCATATTACCAATGTGTACCGGGTTCCACGGGGTGCCCGCGTTGGTCAGTGTCCATTCAGGAGGTTCACGATGAAGCTCGGTAAGGTCCTGCTAGTATCCATTCCGGTTTTTGCCGGTCTGCACGGGTGCGAGGTGGTGCCACGAGAAGTGCCACAATATTCGATCGAGGATTTTCTCGAAAATACCTCCTATGGCGGCGGAGATTTTTCGCCCGACGGATCAAAGCTGCTCGTGCATCACGACGCGAGCGGTGTATTCAACGCATATGCCGTTCCTATTGATGGTGGAGAGCCGACTCAGCTTACCACATCGACCGAGGACGCGGTGTTGACCGTTTCTTACTTTGGTGACGACGAGCGTTTTCTATATACGTCAGACCAGGGAGGCAACGAACTCAACCACCTCTATGTCCAAGATGCCAACGGTGATGTCACCGATCTTACGCCTGGTGACAA
>JAZDDC010000254.1:0-13020 GCA_036679565.1 Gemmatimonadota bacterium | reverse complement strand
GCTTGTTGCGAAAGAGATTGATGCATTTCTTCACGCAATTGGTCAACAGATTCTGGAGCACCCGCTTTTAGCTTCGCTTTGTACGCGGAAAGCAAAACGAGTCCGAGCCCTATGGCTCCTCCACTCAGGAACATCGCGAACGCGCCGATTGAATCAAAGTCCATGTCTACAATCTTGCTCGGGGTCACACAGTTGGCAACACGGGCAGGCCGCGTATGAAACGGCCTACTGGCGGGAGATGATCTGGCGTGTACCGTTGTGGATCTAGATAAAATGGGCAGATCGTGAAACATTAAATCCCCATGTTTACTTGTCGGAAGCGTGTGCCATGTCTCGGTATCAAATCGTTCTCCTTGCGTTGGTCTTAGGCGCCTGTAGCGGAAACGAACAGGTTGGCGAGAACCAGACGCGTCTCGCGGGCCTGTCCGCAGACTCCTTATTCTACGCTGTCGAGCGTCAGTTGCTCGACGGTGAAGAGACGGTTGTAGACTTTCATATCACCGCCGAGGGAGCGTTTCAGGCGGATCTGAGGGGACGACTCCGGTTGCAAAGCGGCAACAGGGCCGAGCTATCAGCTATGGGCACCGTTGGGTCCGACTCGGCCGACTTGCATCTGGTGTCCGACGGTTCCGAGATGGTTTATGGGAACGGGGTGGAGTTGAAAATCGCCACGCCATCCGGATTGAATGAGTCCATCGCTGTGGGAATGGCGCGAATGGGTTTGCTGCACAATCTCGTCCGTCTGTTCTCGAACGAAGCGCCCGACCACCCGGACGGCACAGTGATGGAGTGGGTCCAGGTCACGGACCTGAGTCGGCTCGACGGCGGGGCAGACGCGTTGGGCATTCAGTTCACACTGGTTGTATCTGGCGTCGCGTCTGGCACTGCGTTACTGAAAGTGGATGACGAAACGGGCGAGACGATCGTCCGTGAACAAACCGTTCAGTTCCCGGATGGCGAAATGCGTGTTGTGGAACGATACGTCGGATGATTGACTGCAAAGCTTTCCGGCTGATCCAATGTCGTTAACATCTCGAGTACTCATCGGACTCATCGCCGGTCTCGTGATCGGTGTCATCATTTCCGTCGTGCAGACGCCAGCGCTGCAGGCGATAGCGATCGCCGTGGAGCCAATTGGTGCGCTTTGGGTCAACGCGATCCGGATGACAGTCGTCCCGCTTGTGGTGTCACTGCTAATCGCAGGTATTGCGTCCAATACGGCGAGTAGTGTTGGCCGCGTTGGTGGGCGGTCTATGGTTTTGTTTGTGACGCTTGTGGCGGGCGGGGCGGTGTTTACTGCTCTGGTGGCTCCGGTTGCCTTCAATCTTGTGGAATTCGATACGGAAACCTTTGCCGCGCTTCGTGCGGGAGCACCGAGCGGTCAGGCGGATTTGCCGCCCTTCCGTGATTGGATCGTCAATCTCATCCCGTCGAATCCTGTGCGCGCGGCCGCGGACGGCGCCATGCTTCCGCTTATTGTGTTCACCGTCATCTTTGCGTTGGCCATGACACGGTTGGACGCCAAAGATCGAGAACCCCTGTTGAATTTTTTTCGCGCGATTACCGCCGCGATGTTTGTAGTTGTCGAGTGGATTCTCATAGTGGCACCAATTGGCGTGTTTTTTCTAGTCTTGCCGCTCGCTGCCGAGACGGGAGTGGGGTTGGTGGGCGCCTTGGGTTTTTTCCTTGTGATAGTGTGTGGCATGCTCGTGGTGGGTATCCTCGCGCTCTATCCGGTCGCCATATTGTTTGGTGGGGTTGGGCTGCGGCAATTCGCAAGGGCATGTGCGCCCGTGCAAGCCTTGGCATTTAGCACGAGATCGTCGTTGGCTACGTTGCCGGTCATGTTGGACGCGGCAAACCGCGAACTTAAGATCCCAGCACAGATCACTGGTGTCGTGTTACCTGTTGCCGTTTCGCTGTTCAAGTTTGCATCGCCGATTGCGAGAGCAGGCGGGACGTTTTTCATCGCGAGATTGTACGGAATTGATTTGGGGTTCGCGGAGATCGCCACGATCACCGCGGCCATTGCCGGGCTCAGTTTCTATTCGCCGGGTATTCCCAGTGGGGGACTCTTTATCATGACGCCCATCTACATCGCGTTGGGTCTGCCAGTCGAAGGAGTTGGGTTGCTCATCGCCTTGGATTTGATTCCGGACATGTTCATCACGACAGGCAACGTCACGGCCGACATGGTTGCGGTGACCATCATCGGCAGGCTCAACAATCCTGAAGCCGGCGCTACGTCAAGCATCGGCGACTCTGCTTCTTAGACGTTCCTCGGCCGTGTGGACCAATGTATGAGCGAAGTCCGTGACGGTGCTCCAGTTGGTGAGATCTGGTGCGACGCTCGTACTGGTTGATTGTCTGGATTGTTTTGTGAGAACTCGCCGTAAAATACGGGATGGCCATACACCTTCTGTGCGCGGTGAAGCAGCCCCGAATGACGCGCGCAGTTCTGGCCGCCACGGAACCCGGGCCAGAAACGAGTCGATGTTGTCGATCGCTTGCTGTTTTTTCTCGCGATCCTGAGATGCCGCCTCCTCACTGACTGAAAAGAACGCGGAGGGGATCCGTTGTAGCGAATCTCGGCGGCGTTTGACGAATCGCGCAATCTGTCTGGGCCCACGTCCGTTCTGTAGGGACCCACCCAAAACCACCGCTTGTGCTCTGCTCAGACGCGCGTCGTCCACGTGGCGAATGTCGATGGCGCGTGCCACGTAACCACGTTGCCAGATCGCGTTTGCTATGAATTCAGCGACTCGCTTGGTGTGCTCTCCACGGGTCGCGTAAAAGACCGGGATGTCGAGCATCAAGAGACGCTCGTTTAGACGCGCCGGCCCTTTCCACTGAATGGGTATTTCTGACACGGGTCTGTACGTGTTGAGGGTCGGTCTGTTTGCTTCGAGTGTTCCATTTGATGTTGTCGAGTGCTTCCCGCCATCCAATATGCGTAACGTCACTTCGTCGTCCCCCTCGATGTAATCAAAGCAGTCTCTTCGGTCTTAGCGGCCAATCCATCCCTACGCCCCGCTCGTGTGGTGCTCCCGTCATCTCTCGGTCGTGAACCCTGTGCCACGGAGTGCGACCATCGGCCATCCTCGACGCACGTCATGGCGGGTAATAGGCGAAAAGGCGAAAATAGATGAACACATGTCATGTGACCTCCTGTCTCGATACGACTCGACTCATACGTCGCGCCGACCGTTTTTCGACGACCCTAATATTTAACAGTGCCGCCACGCATCCGATGTGATTGAAGAGCGTCGGTGTTGGTGATCCAGCGAACAATTTTTTTGAAGCCTGACGAATGCTGTGCTGAACGGGTTAACAATCTGCAAACAGATCGCAAACGCGAACATCACTCGTTGGGTTCAATGCCGGCCCAGCGGCGTATCTAGTTCCGCGCGGCAGGGTTTGTCGCGAAAATGCGTGTGATGTCGCGTAAACGGCTTCCACGAGCACGAGTTACGCCGTTTTATGTGTCTTAGGGACTAGAAAGGATACAGAGTGGATCTACACCTTGTGACTTACGTCACATCTGCGTTGCGGTAGCCCAGGAGCTTTGGCAAACGGGAGCGCATACGGGCAGCAGCCTCTCCACGTCTGTTTACCTGAAGTTTCTCTAGAATGTTATGTACATGATTCTTTACTGTCGCGACCTCAATCCCAAGTTTGCCGGCAATCTGCTTGTTACTCAAGCCATGATCGATGAGATCGAGGATCTCCAACTCGCGGGGTGTCAGATGGATCCCCTGCGGCGTGTGGCGGCGATTCGCCGATAGCTTGGTCACTCGCCGAAAGAGTGTTGCCGCAATCCGTGGCGAGCAACGCAGTTCTCCGCGAACTACGGCTTCGATTGTCGAGACCAGATCCTCGAGTGATGCCTCGCGCGGGACGTAACCCACGACTCCCGCTTCGGCCCACGCCAAAACATCACTCTCAACCTCCGAAACGGCTAACGCCACGACCTTCACGTCCGGACACGACGCGACAATGCTTTTGGCGGCAGGTAGGCCTTGAGGGTTTGGCAGGTCCAGAAGCAGGACTTGGGGGTCGAGCTTGGTAATAGTTTGGACGGCGCTGTCTTGGTCGAGCGCCGCGCCGACGACGTCGATGCGCTCGTGATGGCTTAGCAGCTCGGCGAGGCCGTCTCGATACAGACGAATATCCCCGACTATGAGGACGCGAGTGACTTCGATCGTACCCCCCGGATAATGGGACGGAAGACGTTTGTTTGGTGCGAGTCTGCTGTGGGCGGGTCACCGAAGCAGGATGATTGTAACCTGGGGAATCTATGCAAAACTGACAAGGCCGCTTTTGGGACAATAGCCGGTGAATTTGAGACGGGCGCCCGACAGATTATTGTATTTCGATACTAACAATGTTATAATCAATTTGATACTAACATTGTTGTTATCGGAGGAGGTACACGGTGACCCGTGAAGTCCTTGGCGAATTCGAGCATCAGGTCCTCTTGGCACTACTGCGGCTAGGCGATGATGCGTACAGCACGCCCATCGTTTTGGAGCTGGAGGAACACACACACCGTTCGGTCAGGTCGGCCGCCGTGTACATCGTCCTGCGTCGTTTGGAGGAGAAGGGGTGGGTCCGCTCGAGAATGTGCTCGCCCGGTGCGGAGGGTGGCCGCCATCGTCGCCATTTCGCGGTGACTGACGATGGGCTGACTCGGGTGAAGGCGGCATGCGCGACGTATCGGCGTCTTTGGGACGGTCTCGAATCGGTGATCGGAGAGGTGCCGTGAACATGCGGTTCATCCCCCCGGCGTTTTGGACCCGTGTGCTTGGCCTGTTAGTTCCTCGCAATGACCGTGACCATGTCATTCAAGAAATGCAGGCTCTTTACGAACTTGAGGCCACCCGTTTTGGGAGGTCGGCTGCCAAACGGAGATATCGTCGCGAGGTGATCGCGTATCTGACCTCGGCTTTTTCCCGGTCAAGGATACCGTCTTATGGAGCGCCGTCGTGTTCTATGTTCGTGAGCCGAATCGGATCGGATTTGTGGCGGGACGTTTGGCGCGCGGGTCGATCCCTCCGTCGCGCACCGGGGTTTACAGTCGTCGCTGTGATGACGTTGACACTCGGTATAGGCGCTAACACTCTGATTTTTACGGTTGTCGACCACGTCGCGCTCCGGCCGCTCCCTTTTGATCGACCCAATGAGTTGGTGAAGATCTGGCCGACGTTTTGGTTTACACGTGGCGAATTGGATTTACTTCGGCGCCAAAGCGAAACGTTGGGCGATATCTCTGGATATATCCGCATGGATGGTTTTAATCTCACGACACCGTCGGGGAGTCGGCGCATCACCGGTCATGCGGTCACTCCCAGCCTGCTCGATGCGTTCGGCGTCGTGCCGGCACTCGGTCGCAACTTTCAGTCCAATGAAGAACGCGCCGGAGAGGACGGCGTTGTGTTGTTGTCCCATGGATTATGGCAATCCGAATACGGTGCCAACGACGGGATTGTGGGGCAAACAATTGTGCTCGACGGTCGATCTCGTACGGTGGTTGGCGTACTGCCTTCTCACTTTGGGTTTCCAGATGGTCGCCAAGACGTTTTGGTCCCAATCGTAATGGTAGGTGCGGGCCTCGGAGGGTTTTGGGGGTCCGGCGGATACGAAGCGGTTGCCCGTTTGAACCCGTCCGTCACTGAAGAGCAGGCGGCCGCTGAGGCCCGCGCGATTTCGAACCAGATGCGCATGGCAAACCCTCTGTGGACTCCGCCGGTTGGGTATCGGGACACCGCGACCATTGTGTCGTTGCGCACGGCAATGATTGGTGACATCCGCTCGACGTTGCTGGTACTGATCGGCGCCGTGAGTTTGGTACTACTGGTGGCATGTGCGAATGTTGCCAACCTGTTGTTGGCCCGCGGTCTCTCGCGGGGCAGGGAGACCGCGGTGCGTTCCGCGCTTGGCGCCAGTCGGTGGAGCTTGGTGCGGGAGGGGTTGGTGGAAAGTCTTGTGATCGCCGCAACTGGCGTCTTCGTTGCCCTTGTGTTCGCAAAGCTCGCGCTGAGTGGCCTCGTCGCCCTGCTCCCAACGGATATGCCGCGTGGGGAAACCATTGTCTTGGATCTCCGGGTCGTCCTGGCAACCACGGTTTTCGCCTTATTGGCGGGGCTGACTGCTGGGATTGTTCCGGCCCTGCGCAATTCGAATGTGTATCCGGCTGCCGCCTTGCGTGAGGGTGGGCGGAGTCAAACTGGTGGCAAACACCAATATCGCCTGCGCGCCGTGATGATCCTGGTGCAAATAGCGATTGCGGTTGTTCTCGTGACAAACGCAGGCCTCTTGGGCCGAAGCTATGATGCGTTGCGGAAGGTTGATACTGGTCTCGACGTCGATGGTGTCATGACCGCACGTATCACGCCGGCTGGGGGTTTTGAGAATGCTTCCCAACGTTACGTGTTCTACCAGAACGTTGTCCGCCGGGCTTCCGTTTTCCCTGGTGTACAATCTGCAGCGATTGGCGCGCGCGTTCCGTTTGGATCGGGCAATAGCGGAATCGCAACATTTATCGAAGGCGTGACCGCGGATCCGAACAATTTGCCGGTGTTGCGCCAAAATCGAATCATGCCCGGTTTTTTGGAAACATTGGGTGTGCCGCTCTTGGACGGGCGTATGTTCACCGGTGCGGACGGGCCGGATGGTGTGCGCGTGGCCATAGTGGATCAGTCGGCGGCGGATCGATTCTGGCCTGCCGAGAGCCCCATAGGTCGGCGGATTCGCTATCCGTGGCAGGGAGCGGAGTGGATTGAGGTTGTTGGCGTTGTTGGCAGCGTCGCGGATGGAGATCTCTCGATCGAATCGACGCCAAGTTTTTATGTGCCGTTGTCCCAAAACACGTCAGAAGATGCTACCCTAATACTGCGAGCAGATGCAACTGACGGGATAACGGCGTCGGCAATCAGAGGCATTGTTCGCGAAAGCGATGCCCGTGTACCAACGGGCGCCATCGCTCCGCTCGAGGATTTGATTGGTGTATCGTTCTCGCGTACGCGTTTGACGGCCATGCTTTTCGCCGTGTTTGCCATGGTGGCTTTGACGCTTGGTTGCATCGGAGTGTATGGTGTTGCTGCGTATTCCGTGCGTTCGCAAACTCAGGAGATTGGAGTGCGCCTGGCGTTGGGTGCAAATGTCGCTCGTGTTCAAGCCACGGTGATTCGCGATGGCCTCATCCTCACGGCACCGGGTGTCATCATCGGAATGCTGCTTGCCATCCCAAGTGCGAGACTCATGGATAGTCTTCTGTTCGGTGTGTCTCCATTTGATCCGGTGACGTTTGCGATGGTCCCGTTGTTATTGCTGGTCGCTGGGATTGTCGCTGTCTACGTTCCGGCGCGCCGCGCAACATCGGTCGATCCCGTGGAAGCGTTGCGGATCCAGTCATGAGAATCATGGACATCCACGTACTCGTGTTTTAGTGATTTTGATGGATTTCGTGGCGAACGGTGTTTGTCGGTGGTTGTATTCCGCGGATTCAGTGGCGCTTTTTTTGACGTGAGGAAGTTTGATGTGATTTTTAGGAATCCGTGGCTTTCCGTTGGGGTCTTTCCCGTGCTAAGTTGACCCGCTCTTCGTTCCCACCGGACCACGGCATTCTCACGTATGGCCAAGCCAGCTCAAAAACCGAAGTCATTTGATCGGTCCATAGTCGAAGGGCCGATTCGACGAGCTGTATGGATGCTGGCGTGGCCCACGATGTTGCAAAACATCATTGGCGGCTTACAGGGTATTGTCGATCATGCCATGGTGGGCCACTTCGTAGGATTCACGGGAAACGCTGCGATCGGTGTCAGTTGGCAGATTTTTCTCGTGGTTATGGTGTTCATCAGTTCACTCTTTACCGGCATGGGTGTCCTTGTAGCCAGGTTTGCCGGGGCCAACGAACCGGAAAAAGTTAACCGAACGGTCTACCAAGCGTTCATCACGGCCGGTGTACTGTCGGTTGGTATCCTGGCGCCCATCGGTTACTTGCTTACACCCACGCTGCTCGATTTGGTGAACGCGACGCCGGAAGTGCGCGCCGAAGCGTTACCGTATCTGCGGATCATGTTTCTCTACAGTTTTGGCATGATGGTCTTTTTCATGCTTGGTGGTGCGTTGCGTTCGGCGGGCGATCCGCGCACACCCTTGAAGTTCGGAATCGCCCTCACGATCCTGAACGTGACCCTCAATGTTATTTTGATTCGTGGGCTCGGTCCCATACCGGCGTTCGGCACGACTGGGGCGGCGATGGGTACCGTCATCGCTGGTGGCGTACTCAGTCTCGTGGCTTTTCATCGATTGTTCTTCTCCCAGCGTTGGGTTGTACACTTTCGGCGCGGTATGAGTCTTAGACCGGATTGGGCAATCATTCGCCAGCTGTTTCGGTTCGGCATCCCCACAGGTATCCAGGGCGTGGCGATGAACATTGGCGGCGTTGTCATGCTGCGGTTTGTTGGGTCGTTGGCATTGAGCGGGCAGGCACAGGCGGCCTACGCCGTGGGATATACGCAACTGTTTTCGCTCATCACGTGGACATCGGTTGGGTTACTTGGCGCGTCCGCCGCCGTGGCCGGCCAAAATATTGGTGCCGGGCATCCTGAACGGGCGATCCGTGGTGTTCACGTCGCGTCGCAAATTGGCCTTGCTGTTGCGGTGCTCGTTGGACTTTTATTCATAACGATCCCGCGAGTCTTACTCGGCATATTTGGTATGGAAGATCCGGCCGTCGTCAATTTGGGCGTCGAGTTATTACGCTATTTGAGTGTGTCGGGATTATTCGTAACCGTCGCGCTGGCGTACACCGGCGGATTGCAGGGCACCGGCGACACAAAAAGCCCGCTTTACATTTCGATCGTTTCACAACTGGTAGTGCCCATTGGTATCTGTACCGCCATACGGGTAACGCGTGGGCTCCAACCAAGCGATATTTGGCTGGCCATCCTCGTGGGGCATGGAATACGTTCCATCCTGAGCATGGTTCGTTTCCGTCAAGGCAAATGGCGCAACATACAGGTGGACATCGAACCGGCGCATTCGTAGTGCGCTAGTCGTGGAGGCGCCAATCCCCAATGGTATGGCATACGTTGGTAGACGTACATGGGTGATCTGAGTCCCGAACTACTTGCCCTTCAGGACACGCTCGTGGGGCGATATTCGCTCGAACGGGAATTGGGGCGTGGTGGCATGGGGATCGTGACACTCGCGCGTGACGTTGCGCTTGATCGGTTGGTCGCGATTAAGTTGTTACCGCCCACGCTTTCGGCAGATGCGGACTTTCGCTCTCGTTTCCTAGAAGAAGCACGCACGGTCGCCGGTCTTTCCCATCCAAATATCGTGCCGATTCATGCCGTCGAGGAGCAAGACGCTCATGTGTTCTTCGTGATGGGGTATGTCGATGGAGAGACATTGCGTCAACGAGTCGATCGTACCGGCCCCATGTCCCCGCGGTCCGCGATGAAGATCATGCAAGAGGTTGCCTGGGCGTTGGGGTACGCGCACCAACGGGGTGTCATTCACCGCGATATCAAACCCGACAATATCATGTTGGAGCGGGCCACTGGGCGTGCGTTAGTCACAGACTTTGGCATAGCGCAAGTTGATCGTCTGGATTCCGATGTATCGGCGGGCGAGATTGTGGGGACCGTGCGCTATATGAGTCCGGAGCAGGCCTGCGCCGAAACGGTTGACGGGCGTAGCGACCTCTACTCGCTCGGTGCGACGATATTTTTTGTGTTAACCGGTCGCCCGCCTTTTGAGGGCCGCAACGTTCCCGCTATTCTTGCACAGCAGGTATCGCACCAACCTCCGTCGCTCCGCACGTTGCGCCCGGAAGTTCCCGAAAGACTTGCAGCTGTTGTGCGAACATGCTTGGAAAAGGCACCAGACAATCGAGTCCAGAGTGGAGACGAACTGGCAACGGCCGTCGGCGATGTTCGTGGCCGCGACCTTCGCGCACCTCCCCTCCTGCGAAGCTTCGTACGCAACGCCGAAATATCTACCATGGTTGTGTTTGCGATTGCGCTAGCCGGTGAATTGAGCGCAGGCGCGAGCGGCGTCACTGTCAATTTCGGCGGACCGGGAATCGTCGGGACGATTCTTATCGTGCAGCTCGTTCTCGTTGCGCGACGTCTCCTCCGCGAAGGTTACTCCTTCAACGACATACGTGCTGCGCTTCTGGTGGAAGCCAGGGTGCAGGAGGAAGAAGCTGAGGCTATCCTCAAAGGACGTTGGCTTCGTAAGCTCGACGGTATGTGGCACCGTTTGTGGGCGGGTCGTTTTGGTCGATGGTTCTTTAAGGTAGCCGGTACCGGTGTGCGGCCCCGGGACCATGCCGCGCAACCTTCCACTGACGCGACAGAATTCGTGCTTGGTCGATCCACCATTGATGCGTTTCGTGCGTTACCTGATGTGGATCGGACCGGGATGCCGGACGTCCCGCGCGTCATCGAGAGTCTCGAACATCGTGCAAAACGGCTCAGACTCGGCGGCAATACCGGAGGTGAGCTGACGGCCACGGTGGCGGCGCTTGAAAAACTGAGGGTCGCCATGCTTCGGCTGCAAACCGGAGACGGATCGATCAACGATCTCACGTTGCACCTGGAACGTGCGCGAGCCATCGGTCGGGCCATTGACCATCACGTTGAGGCAAGCGACGACGTTGCTGCCATTGGGGATACCCCGGTGTGACGTTTGTCCGGTTGGTTAGGGCAAATTTCAAAAGCAACAAGAAAATCGAACGACCCATCGGAGGACAATGAGATTAATTACAATCACGTGCATGGTTTTGTCTGGTTTGTTTGTAACGCCGCTCACCGGACAATGGACAAACCGTTATCCCAAGGTGCAGGGCCTCAACCATCACGTCTATCTCGAGGGGTACGAACTCCCGACACTCACCGTGGGACCAATCGACCCGGCGCCCTCCCCCGACGGCCTCGCGGTTGCGTTTTCCTCGCGCGGTTGGATTTGGCTCCTCGACATGCGGTCCGGGATAGCTAGTCGCGTAACGTCCGGAGGCGCATTGGATTTTCGACCTACTTGGTCACCGACCGGATCGTCGCTCGCGTTCGTGCGAGACGATGGATTGGACACGTGGATCGTTGTACGCAACATGGCATCTGGTGAGGAGCACGTCATCAATACGCCAGCCATCGAATTGGATCCCGCGTTTTCGGCGGATGGCGAATTCCTTTATTACGCATCAGCCGCAGCCGGCACCATCGACATATGGCATCGTAAGTTAGCCACGGGCGCGGACCAGCTGGTGCTCGATGCACCCGGGACACAGTTGCGTCCACAGCCCCATCCCGACGGCCAACGCCTAGTTTTCTTGGGTAAGCGCGGTGGAGACGCCATTCGTGTGCGGAATCTGGTGTCGGGCAAAGAAACCGTTTTACAGATGGAGCGGCAAACATCGATGACGAGACCTGCGCTCAGTCCGGACGGGGAGATGGTTGTGTACAATTGGCCGACACAAGAACGATACGAACTCCGTCTACTTCAGGTAGCCAACCCGACAACCACTATTCGGTTGACGGTGTCGGATGGGTTACCGCTCGCCCCCGCGTGGAGCGCAGACGCCAAGTGGATCTATTTTTCGGAAGCGGATGGTCAGGAGGTTTTTCATCTCAAACGCATACCCGCAATCGGTGGCCGAGTGGAACAGATTCCGGTTCACGTATGGGATTGGGGGGAAGACACCGGCACGCTTCGTGTCACAACGAACACGGCGGCCAGATTGTCGGTGGTGGACGGGTCCGGTCACCCAGGGCTCCCCGTTGGTTCGCAAAGCCGTTTTGACGGGCAGAGTGGCCGAGTCTTTTTCTATTCTCCAGGAGTCGTAGATCTAACGGTTCCCACAGGTCCAGTGCATGTCGCCGCCGTTCGTGGTCTTGCCACACCCGTGCAAGACACAACCGTTGATATCACCGCTGGCGAAGTGGTTGAAGTCACGTTGAATCTCCAACCTATCTGGGACCTCGGTAGCGAGGGTTGGGTTTCTGGTGATCACCATTTTCATCTCAACTACGGCGGCCCGTACCAACTGACGCCAGATGACCTCGTGCCGATGATGATGGGTGAAGCGTTGGATGTGGCAACACCGTTGCTTGCGAATCTTCACAACCGGTTTGAAGATCAGCAACTATGGAATACACCGGGATCCGGGTCTACGCCCCTGATTCGATTCGGTCAGGAGGTCCGATCACATTTCCTTGGCCATGTGGGTCTTTTGGGCACCGTAGACCTGTTTTGGCCGTGGATTTGGGGCCCTGGTTACCAGCTGTACGGGACCGATGATCGCCCTAACACGGAAGCATTGGATCATGCCAGGCGTCAGGGCGGGTTGAGCATGTACGTACACCCTTTTTCCTCGTCGGACCCGTTTACGACCGCCGGTATGGCGCGAGTGCCCATCGAACTCGTTGTCGATGCGGTGTTAGGTCGATTCGACCTACTGGAGGTAGCTTGTCTTTGGAGCAACGAGTTGGGGACGAGCGCGTTGTGGTACAGGTTTTTGAATATCGGTGTACCGATTGCACCATCGGCGGGTACCGATGTGATGAACAACCTCTATCACACAATGGCCATAGGTGTGACGCGTGTTTACGTACAGGACGGAATCGATGCGACGGGAAGTGTGTCGTTCAGCGGACGTATCGAGTTGCCCGCGGGTGGGTGGATTGCTGCTCGTGCACACGGTGGGGAGCCCGTGTGGCCGTCAATGAACCGGTATCCGTTTGCGCATACAGCCCCCGTTTGGATCGGGCACATCGGATCGATCGATCGCGAGACTCAACGGATTGCCGCGACGGAGCTGTTACGCATACTGGATGTTTCGGAGCAACGGTTACATGACGGCTATCAGGGCATCGACATTCCAAACCTGCAGGCGCGTTTCTCGGAGGCGAGAATCTAGCTCACGTCAATGGTCGAGGCCCAAACGCAACGGTGATTCGGTTTGTGATCTAACCGAATATTTTTTGGAATAATTGGAGGTATAGGTGTTTT
>JAZDDC010000253.1:0-7546 GCA_036679565.1 Gemmatimonadota bacterium | reverse complement strand
AATCACAGGCGTAGATATAATTGCATGACGCTAGGACAATTTGCAGTTGTTGTGGGTGCGCCTCCCAAGTGGGTGCAGAATACTTTCCGACTTCTCGAGCTACCGAACGAGTACACGGTTGGGCTTGCAAGAACGTTGCGACTCGTACGGGTAATTTGGGAAACGTGTGGCACCGAAATTACCGATGCATACCGTTTGGCGAGTGACGCTCTTGAAAGTTCCGTTGAAGGATTGGAGTGGCACGTAGAAAGTCCGGACGGAAGCATCTCAGTTGTTTTCGACCGCGACCGTTTTTTGAGTTCTTTTGCGTGTGCGCTTGCACGTGCACGTGTGCTCTATGCGGAAAAAAGAAGGGGTAGGCCCCTTCGTCACCAAAAACACGGTATTAATGCTGCCCGTGAGTGTGGTGTAGACATCGGTTTGCTAGAAGCCATGTTGTTGCTCACACCGCAGGATCGCCTGCGACGTCTCGACCGCGATCTCGCCTATCACAGTGCGGCATCCGGGCGCGGATCAACCCGGTTGCTGCCGATCCTTGATCAGCTGAACACGAGAAATATCAGATACGTTGTGGTTGGTGATGTTGCCGCGGGGATCCACGGCGCGGTCAGTGACCCCACACGTGTCGAAATTTGTTACGATCGCCGCGAAGACAATCTGCGAGCGCTAGCCCGTTGGTTGGGATCCGTAAAGGCGTATCCGCGCGGTGTTGTCGAACGTTTACCCTTTGTGATGGACACGCAAACGTTGCTTGCCACACTTCAGTTACCGCTGACTACGGATATCGGCGCGATTGACGTGATCTCGATGGTAAAGGGAGTGGGTGCGTTCGATCGCGCACGCGAACTCTCCACCAATTTTGAGGCGGAGGGTGTTGGGTTTGCAGCATTGCGGTTAGACGCCCTACTTGACGCCGCGCGTTTTTCCGAGCGTGCCGTCGATCGAAAACATCTTGTCGAATTGGAAGTTTTGGAAGAGTTGGCTGCGCGGGGCCAAGCAACTGCCGAGTCTTCACAGAGAGCGGTGGTTGCTTAGAGCTGGGGGCCCCGTTCGCTCAGACTGACTTGCCACGAAATCACAAAACACCTCCCCTGGGATTGTTGGTTGCTTGTTTACGCCCCGCCAACTCCTCTCAACTGACTTGCCACAGAACCCACAGAATCCACCGAACCCCGCCACCCATCAACAGAAGCAAATTCTTAACGAGCCCAATAAACGCTATTCGCGGTTTCGTGGATTTCGTGGCAAAACTCGATCCTTAGGGGTGGTGTTGGGTTCAGTGTATTCCGGGGATTCCGTGGCGTCTTCTCATTCACAACGCATTGCCGTCATCGGATCGATCGCCGCCGCTTTTCTCGCCGGTAGGTACGCAGCCAACACAGACGTAACGAACAAGAGCAACGGTATCGACACGAACACGATTGGATCCCTAACATCGAGATCGAATACCAATCCAGTCATGAATCGACTGAGCCCAAAGGCCACTAATAAACCGATGCCGATACCGGTCAACGACAGAGTCAGCCCATGTCGTACGACCGCCTGCCGTACGGACCTGCCATCCGCGCCGAGTGCCATGCGGACGCCAATCTCTCTGGTTTGTTGGGCCACGGAATAGGCCATCAGTCCGTAGATACCAACCGCGCCAAGAATGAGTGCCAAGCCAGAGAAGAGTCCCATGACTGTGCTTGTAAAACGTTCGTCCGACATCGAACGCGAGAGTACATGTTGCATGGTTTGGATGTTGGCCAGCGGCAGGTTGGGGTCGAGTTCGGTGATGGCGGTACGGACGGACAAAATCGTAGCGGACGGGTGCGTGTTCGCACGAACAGCGAGTGTTGACATACGGGTCATGAATCCGTCGTAAATTGCGCCGGCTTGCTGTCGTGGCACAAACAGTTGCGGACTAACATTTTCCACTAAATTCGCTTGCTGCATGTTCCCCACGACACCGACTATCGTCATGACGGGATTGGTGTTGCCCGGGAACTGACCAATTTGCACTTGTTGACCGACGGCGTCCTCGTCTGGCCAAAACAGTTGGGCCATAAGTTCGTTTACGATCGCGACCGGCGGCGCGGTTTCGCCGTCTCGCTGAGTGAACTTCCGACCCGTTTTGATAGGGACGGAGAGTGCGTCAAAAAAACCGGCGCCAACCACCTGGTATTGGGCGTTCCAAGAAGGCCCGTCTTCAACGGGTTCGCGTCCAACCAAACTCAACGTCTCCCACCCGGGACTCCCCGTGAGTGGCAGGCGTCTCACCGCTCCTGATGCCGTTACTCCGGGGATAGCTGCAAGACGTTCGTTGAGGCTGCGATGGAAACGCGTGACGTCGGTCGCTTCCGGGTACAAAGCACTGTTGAGCGAGAACTCCATGGTGACCACGCCGGTCGGATTGAAGCCGGGGTCGCTCCGACGAAGTTGCGCCAGACTTTTGATTAACAACGCTGCGCCGATGGCCAGCACCAGGGCGGTGGCTATCTCGCCAACAACCAGCGTGCGGCGGAACGTCAGCCGCCGCCGTCCGGCGGTTGACCCGATCGAACTTTCCTTGAATGCCTGTGCCACACCACTGCGAGCAGCCGCAACGGCAGGCGCGATACCAAAAACGATCCCAGTAACTAACGAAATCGACGCGGCGAACGCCAATACGACGAAGTTCATGGAGAGGTTGTCCTGTCGCGGGAGATCGGCGGGTCCGGCTGCAATGATCGCGTTCACGCCGAGCTGCGCCAAACCGAGGCCGAGGGCACCGGCGAGCAAAGCAATCACAACACTTTCCGTCAGCACTTGACCGAAAAGTCGCGAACGCCCAGCTCCAATGGCCGTTCGGATTGCCATTTCGCGGTGCCGGGTCTCGGCACGAGCCAACATCAACCCAGCAACGTTCGCGCATGCGATGAGCAGAACTAGACCAACTGCGCCGCTCAGTAATTTGAGTGCCGGACGCACGTCTCCCACCAATCGTTCGTGTAAGCTCGTCATAACAAGCGGGTGCCCTTCCGCGGACGGCCCATGACGGTCGGGGAATCCAACGCGCCAGGCTTCCATCAGTACGTCAGTCTCAGCCCGGGCCGTGGGGAGCGTGACACCCGGACGGAGCCGCCCAAGAATGGACAAATAGTGAGAGGCTCTCCCCGCCGGGTTCTGGGTGTCGATGATGTTAGGGCGGATCAACTGGACGTCGGAGCCCGGGAACCGAAATGTTGGTGGTAGTACGCCGATCACGGTGGAGGAAACTCCGTTGACCAAGACCGTCCTGCCCACGATCCCCGAGTCCGCGCCGAACGAACGAACCCAAAGTCCATGCATCAACAACATCACCGGTTCGGAACCAGGCACGTCGTCCGCCGCGTTGAGGCTTCGTCCGAACGCTGGTGTCACCCTTAGCGTTTCCAAGAAATTTGCGGAAACACCCGCTGAGCCGACGCGTACCGGCTCTTCGATGCCACCGAGGTTGGACTCGCCCACCCAATACCCCGACACAGAAACGAAGGACGAAGTCTGATCTCGGAATTCGAGATACTCCGGTTCGGACGCCGCGATCTCCCGGCCTGTCGTGCTACCATGACGTCTGAACTCGAGCCAAACGGCGGCGATTTCGTTGGGTTGGTCGTACGACAAACGTTGCAATATCACAGAGTGCAGAACGGTAAAAATCGCAGTGTTGGCGCCGATGCTGAGTGCGAGCGTGGTGATCGCGGCGATTGCGAAGATGGGGTTTCGCCGCAATTGCCTGAGCGCCACGCGAACGTTGTGGGCAAACGTCGTCATGAAATCCCCGATGTTCGAATGAGAATCTTGTCTGTGCGAGTCCCGTGACCCCGTGTGGAAGAATTGCCAGTTGGAAAGCCGTTCACGGGGTGCGGCGAGGAATAGCTCCAAAAACATCCGACCCCACACGAAAACCATGCTGGGCCAATGATGGCGTTGCATCGAATGGATCGACACATCGCGAAAGGTCGAGACAAGCTGGTCTGCGTACCGGTCGCGAAAGGCCTGGGGCAACACGACGAGCGCGGCGCGATAAAGACCCAGCGTTCGTCTGAGCCAAATCTCTTGCGATGCGGATAGCGTCATTTCGAGAGTGCCGTTTTGGCGCGTGCAAGACGGACCAGTTGCTCCAATCTCTCGACCTCCGCGCGCAAAACTCTTTTACCGAACCGAGTCAGCGCGTAGTACTGCCTACGTTCATCGTCCGATCCATCGTCGGGTTCATACTCCACCGGTTCGATGAGGTCTCCATCCTCCAGTTTTCGTAACGTGCCGTACAAGGT
This sequence comes from Gemmatimonadota bacterium, assembly GCA_036679565.1. Classification (GTDB taxonomy): domain Bacteria; phylum Gemmatimonadota; class Gemmatimonadetes; order Gemmatimonadales; family GWC2-71-9; genus JAZDDC01. The sequence continues at coordinate 3,269 of JAZDDC010000253.1, read as the reverse complement.
GGCGGGCCAGAGTTTGAGTTGACCATCGGTACGATGCTCAACCTCGCGCATGATGCTGTAGCCATGGTGAGGCTCATCGGTGAGTGTGAGGAGGATGTGGAACCAGTTTGGTCTTAGAGGAACGAGCTTTGAGGCTTCCGGCATGGATCGGTGGTCCGGTATCAGTCAGAGACAATATATATATCACTTCATATATAATGCAACTCCCGATCTGCCCGTGAGATGCTAGGCGGTGTTTCCAGGGTATTTGGGTTAGCCTCGCCTGCACCCCAACTGATTTGCCACTAAATCCACGGAAACCACTTATTCCGCGGATTCAGTGGCCATCTTTTCTTGTCAGCCGGCCAACAATCCCAATCAGCTAACCCGCCGAGTTTTTCTCTTCAAGAAATCCATCAAGATGTACTGACCGAGGGTCATTGAGTTTGTGAAGTACGCTTTGCCGCGGGAGATTTCACACATCTTTCGTACAAACTGCACGAGTGATCTTTCCCGGGCGAGCATGAATGTATTGATCATGATGCCAGCCCGCCTACAGATGGCAACTTCCCGGAATGTGTCCTTGAGGATCAATGGGTCGAGCCCCATCGAGTTGATGTAGATCCGGCCGTCCGGCAGCGTGAGTGCGGATGGCTTCCCGTCTGTGATCATGATGATTTGACGCATATCTTTTTTTTGCGCCAGCAAGAGACGGCGAGCGAGTTTTAATCCTTCGGCGGTGTTTGTGTGGTAGGGCCCCACCTGAGCGTGCGCCAACTTTGCCAGGGGTATCTCTTCGGCCGAGTCGTGGAAAAGTACGACACGCAAAGAGTCACCAGGATATTGCGTCCGAATGAGATGTGTGAGTGCTAACGCGACTTTCTTGGCCGGTGTGAAGCGATCCTCGCCGTACAAGATCATGGAGTGGGAGCAGTCCAGCATCAATACGGTAGCGGCACTCGATCGGTATTCGGATTGATGCACCATGAGATCGGTGTAGTCGATGTCCAGCGGGAGTTTGGAGCCCGATCGTTGCATGGCGTTCCTCAGCGTTGCGCTGACATCCAAGTTGAGCGTGTCTCCAAACTCGTATGGTTTTGAGGCTGCCTCCGCTTCGACACCCGTTGCCAGGTATGGTGTGTCGTGGCTGCCAAAACTCGATTTCCCAATACTGCCGAGTAAATTCTTGAGTGTGCGATACCCGAGAAAATCGATCGCTTTTGAGGTCAGATTGAAATTGACCTGTTGCGCCGCCGAGTGCGCTTGTCCACCGGGGCCGAGCATCTGCTCGTGTTCTTTTGGCATTTGTGGAGGTTGTTCGAGGTTGAGGAACCCCTCATCGATCAGTCGCTGAACGATATCGTCTAACAGTTTGCCAAGTTGCGCTTCAGTTTCACGATCACGCTGGGGATCGTCGCTGGCTTCTCCCCGGAGAAACTTGAGCATTTCTGGTGTGAGTTGGCCCGATTGCACCAACGCGTCCATGATAGCTTGCCGCAACGAATCGAGCGTGTGGTTGTTTTCGTCGTCGCCGAATTCCCCCCAGAAGGGATGAAAATGCGAGCCACCTGCAAAACCCGACTGTAGGAGAAAATCGCCAAGCTGATCGATCAACCCTTGCAGATTGATTGCGTCGGCTAAATCGGGGATGTGTTTCGAATAAGTCCGGTACCGCATACAACTCTCTCGAGTCCAGTGTTTAGTAGCGTTCTCTTGACGCTACACAAATCCTTCTGTTCCGAAATCACCCGGTTCGTGTCCGTGCCCGAATGGTTTCTGACGCTCGGGCAACACCCGTGCGTAACCCAATTCTTCTCTGATGGTAATACGTTTCTTTGCCACCAGTCCCTCGAGTACCAGTTCACACGCTGACACGAGTGTGGCTGGGTCCTTGAGTGGCGCCAGTTGGCTCTCCTGTATCAGTGTAAAGAGACCCGGTACCACACCGAAACCTTTGACACACGTGTCGGAACGTTCTTCGGGAGAGACCTTCAGGGCTGCGCCTTCGTCGAACCACTGTACGATTTCATCACAGGCCGCATCGTCTACACGTCGCTCGAAAACCTCGCTTATGGCACGACGCACCACTTCCCGGGCAACTTTGTCGGCACCCTGTAGTTCGCCCTCGTACTCCAATTCGATCTTGCCCGTTATGGCCGGCAACGCTGCGAAGAGGTCGCTCACTCGTGGAACCGCGCGCTTCTCCTTGTTCCGGATAGAACGTCGTTCAGCGTTCGAAACCGTAACTTCCAGGAGAGAGATTGGCAGTCGTTGGCTGACACCGGAGCGTGAATCGACACGTTTATCGGCGCGCGCAACAAAAGCCACACGTTCGACGATCTCCTTCATGAATTCCGGGACCTCGATCGGGTTGGCGTTGCGATTGACATGGGCCTCTTGTGCGGTAATGGCCATGCCAATTTCGACGGTTGCCGGGTAATGCGTCGATACCTCGCTGCCAATTCTATCTTTGAGCGGTGTGATGATTTTCCCACGGGCTGTATAGTCTTCCGGGTTTGCCGAAAACACGAGCAACACATCGACGGGAAGCCGGACTGGGTATCCTTTGATCTGGATGTCGCCTTCTTGCAAAATGTTGAAGAGACCGACTTGAATCTTGCCGGCCAAGTCGGGTAGCTCGTTGATGGCGAATATGCCACGGTTACTGCGTGGGAGCAGGCCGTAGTGGATCGTCAATTCGTCTGACAATAAGTGTCCGCCACGTGCCGCTTTGATTGGATCGATGTCTCCGATAATGTCGGCAATCGTCACATCTGGAGTCGCGAGTTTCTCTACGTAACGTTGGTCTCGTGGTATCCAATCGATTGCGGTCTCTTCGCCGAACTCTTCAATGGTCAATCGGCCAAACTTCGATATGGGCCGGAACGGATTATCGTTGACTTCGCTGCCGGAAATAGCCGGGATCTCTTCGTCGAGTAAGTCCGTCAGCTGCCGGAGGATACGACTTTTAGCCTGACCGCGTAGTCCAAGTAAAATGAAATTGTGGTGTGCCAGGATGGCGTTGACGATCTGTGGAGTAACTGTATCCTCAAACCCAATGATGCCCGGGAAGATCTCAATATTTTCTTCCAGCCGTCGAACGAGGTTTTCTCGCATCTCCTGTTTGACGGTCCGGAGATATTTCTCAGGCTTGCCCCAGTCGCTTTCGCGGAGCGCGCCGAGTGTGTTTGGTCGTGTTGCCATAGGGGGAGAATAATTAGGTGGGGCTTGATTGTCATTCGTTTGTTGTCGAAAATCGGCTTTCGGAATTTGCGGACCCTCCCCCCACC
>JAZDDC010000252.1:0-5561 GCA_036679565.1 Gemmatimonadota bacterium | reverse complement strand
GAAGAAACAAACAGAAGGCATCAATCCGATTGTCGAAGATTCGTTGTTCCTCATCAAACACCACGACAACTATCGAGGTGTCGAGTTAATCCTTGCTTTGGACGAAGGGCTTCCGCCCGTGTACGCCAATGCCAAGCAACTGATACAAGTGTTTCTGACGATCATGCTGAACGCGCTGGATTCCATGGAGGGCAAGGGCACACTAACGGTTTCCACAGCTCGGAATCCGGAACGTGAAGATGAATTGGTTGTCGCATTTACAGATACTGGTTCCGGGATCGCTCGCGAGGACCTGCGCAAGATATTTGAGCCGTTTTACACAACGAAGCACCCGGGTCGCGGAACGGGACTGGGGTTGTCCATTTGCTACGCCATGGTGCAAGAACATCGTGGGCGGGTGTTGGCCGATTCGCAATTGGGGCGCGGAACGACGTTCCGTGTCATTCTTCCGATAGCTGTGCCAGTGTCGGAGCGACCGCAGGATGAGGTCCTCTCGTGAAGGTCCTTGTTGTCGAGGATGATCCTACGGTTGGGCAATACGTGCGTCGTGGTTTGGAAGAGCAACAAATCCAAACCGATCTCGTCGATGACGGTCTCGACGGTCTCGATCGCGCCTCACGCGGAGAATACGACGTGATTGTTCTGGATTTACGACTGCCCGGGATGACGGGGGTGGAAGTGCTGCAAACACTCCGCGATCGAGGTGTTGCAACGCCTGTACTAGTGTTGACCGCGCAGGACGCCGTTGACTCTAAAGTGCATGCGTTGCGTACTGGGGCGGACGACTACGTAACCAAACCGTTTTCGTTTGATGAGCTATTGGCTAGGGTGGAAGCCCTCGGCCGGAGACCCAGGGCGTTAGTCTCTCCGGTGCTGACGATTGCCGACTTGACGATTGACACGTCGAGCCGGGAGGTGAGACGGGCGGGTGAGTTGGTCGATCTCACACCAAAAGAATATGCGGTGTTGGAATATCTCGTGAGAAACATCGGCAGGGTGATGTCGCGCACATTGATCACGGAATATGCATGGGGTTACGACTTCGACCCGGGTACCAACATCGTCGATGTTGTCATCAACCGTCTGCGCAAGAAGATCGACCGTCGTAAGGAGAGCCGGTTGATTCACACCGTGCGCGGAGTCGGGTACGTTTTGCGGCCGTAGATGCGAACTATTGTCGGTCGTTTGACCGTAGGCTATGCCCTGACTCTGGCAGCAACGATGTTCGTGTTCTCGGGAGTCGTGTACGTCATCCAGGTACCCGACCCCTTTGCCGAGATCGACGATCGTCTCAGCGTTGAATCCGATCTGATCTCAAACATTATCTTCAACACACCCGCCTCTGAGCCCGTCATCGAAGTCGATTCGCTCGGCAACCAAGTACTTGCGCCGGCCCTCCGCCAGATCCTTGCGACCGTTGAGGACTACGTGGTCGTCGTCGATGAGTCCGGAACCGTGTACTACTCCACGGGGCCTGCGGCGACCGTAGAAATAACGGGGGACACCATTGTCATCACCGGTGCTGGCGAGGAACAAGCTGCTGCGGATGCTCTGACGCAATTGGCTCGAGTCGCTCGCCAGCGGGTTACTGAGCCCATCTTTGCCGTCCACGACGTGGGTCAACCGGTTGGCCAACTGCGATACTATCGACGTAGTTTGACGCTGGGCACTCGGGAAGCTGCCATACTGATGGCCGCGCCGTCCGGATCCGGATTTGCGGCCAGCCGGCTCGCGTTCGCGTTACTCATCGTCGGTCCGTTGATTCTCCTCGCATCGACATCCCTCGGGTATCTCGTCGCCGGCAGGACATTGCGACCTATGGATGCCATCATTAACGAGATCGAAGCAATCACCGATGGTCGCAGTTTGCACCGGAGAGTGATTGAGATAAAAAATACCGAGGAGTTGGTTCGTCTGACCTCGACGTTGAACAACATGTTGGTGCGACTCGAACGCAATTTCCTCAGCCTGCGACGTTTCACCGCCGACGCCAGTCATGAACTCAAGACACCGCTCACCGTTTTTCGCGCCGGTGTTGAACGAGCCATTACCCATCCCAAGGCGCCGCCCGAGGTGCTCGAAATCTTGGAAGAAGGTTTGGTGGAAGTGAATCGGATGACGGAGCTTGTCGATTCGCTGTTGACACTGGCCCGTGCGGACGAGGGACGGGCGCCGCTTCATCTCGAACAGGTCGATATGCGCATGCTGTTGGCGGAGATTGCCGAGACGGCGGGCATGTTGGGCGAACAGGCAGGGATTGATGTGGCGGTGAAGGTTCCCGACCGAGCGATTGTTCTCGCCATGGACAAGAGCCGAATCCGTCAGTTGTTATTAAATTTGCTCACCAATGCGACCAAGTATACGCCACGTGGGGGTCAACTCAATATCGACTGCGATATACGGGGCACTCAGGTTGTCATTGCGGTCCGCGATACCGGCATCGGCATTGCAAGTCATGAACTTCCCCATATCTTCGACCGTTTCTGGCGGGCAGACGTCGCCCGAAGTCGAAGTGGGCAGCGGGCGGGCGCCGGTTTGGGATTGGCGATATGTAAATGGATAGCGGAAGCCCACGGGGGTACCATCGTGGCCACGAGCCGACGTGGTGCGGGGTCGGTCTTCACGGTAAGTTTGCCGCTCGGTCCAATCTCATCGGACCTGGTAAATCCTGCCGCGACGGGTGTCGGCGAATAAGTTGCAAGGCATGAAAACGATGTTGTAATCGTTTTCCTCACCCGGATGTCATTGTTTTGTAATCTTTCTCCCACTCGCGGTTCTAGCGAACTGGACAGGTCAGGCGGTACAATGAGGGAGGCGATATTGGAGGAGGCTAAACTTTGTTTGACAACCTGATCCTATCCGATCCGAAGAACAAGGCGGGCAAGGGCGTTCCCGGAACCGCCATGTCGATGATCCTTCACGTGGTTCTGATTTGGGCGGCCGTGGTCGTCACGAGTCGCGCGGGCGAGATCATTCAAGAGGTGGCCTCTGACACGACAATGGTGTTCCTCACGCAGCAGGAAAATGAGCCGGAGCCGGAGCCAGAGCTCGATGAGCCGCCACCGCAGCAGATCGTGAATCTGAATCCCCCGCCGAAGGGTTTTCAGACATTGAGTGCACCAATCGATATTCCGACTGACATTCCCCCAATTGATTTGAGCGAACGTTTTGATCCACGCGATTTCTCTGGTGTCGGTGTCGAGGGTGGTGTGTTCAGTGGTGTCGTAGGTGGAACCGGTCCTGTTGACTTGACTCAGACGTTTCTCGAAGCGGCTGTCGATGAGCCGCCAGAGCGGATCTCGGGTCCCAATCCGCGGTATCCCGAAATGTTGCGTCAGGCAGGTGTTGAGGGCTCCGTGATTCTTTCCTTCGTGATCGATACGGCGGGAAGGGTTGAGGCAAGTTCAGTTGAGATTATCCAGTCGACGAATCGGGCGTTCGAAGGTCCGGCTCGCGATGTAATCGTACGGAGTCGCTACCGACCCGGTCGTGTGCGGGGGACCCCGGTGCGGGTGTTGGTGCAACAATCGATTTCGTTCACGATTCAGCGTGAAGAAGACGACGAGTAACGACAAGATGTATTCGAAATTCTCAAACAGCAAACATAGGGAGAGCTAGATAATGGAAGGCTCGTTAATGGAACTTTGGGATCAGGCCGGTTTGTTTTCTCGGTTTATCCTTGTTGTACTCGCGTTGATGTCGGTCTATTCACTCAGTGTCGCCGCCGCCAAGTGGTGGAGACTTCGTAAGAGCAAAAAAGAGACGCGTAACTTTGCCCCTGAGTTCGCGCGCTTCCTGCAGGAAGAATCGCTTGACGCAGCAATCGAATTGGCTGAATCCAGGAAGGTTTCGCACGTTGCCCGTGTGCTAGGCGAAGCCCTGTCCGAGGTGAAACCGCTGATTCAAGACCGGGCCACAGTTACCAGTTCGGACATCAACTCCGCCGAACGCGCGGTGGAACGCCAAATGCTTATTCTGCTCGCGGACCTCAAACAGGGGTTGGCTGTGCTCGCGACCGTTGGTGCTACCGCACCGTTTGTGGGTTTGCTGGGCACCACAATGGGTGTTGTAAACTCATTTACCGGCATGGCTGAGTCGGGGTCGGGCGGTTTAGCTGCGGTATCCGCAGGTATTGCCGAGGCGCTTATCGCGACGGCGTTTGGTCTGATGGTTGCCATTCCGGCGGTGTGGTTCTACAACTACTTCCAGGTTCAGATTGAGAAGATCACCGTCGAGATGACGTATACCTCGAAGGAATTGATCGACTTCTTGATCAAGAGTGTTGGCAGCGAGTTTGGCCGGTCGATATTCACGAAGGAATTCAAGGCGGCACAAACCGGTGGAGAACCGCTCCAGCCATAGAATTGGTGCGGTTGCCAATCCGGGAGAACCTGACGAATGAAGCCAATACCTAATGCAGATATAAAATCGGAACCCAATGTGGTTCCGATGATCGACGTGATGTTGGTGTTGTTGATCATCTTCATGATCGTGACACCAATCATCACGGCGGGTTTCCAGGCGGAAATGCCAGAGGCCAGAAATATCAATAAGGCGGCGGAAGAAGATGGTGATATCGTCCTCGGCATTGATAACAATGGCATCTACTATCTTGACCCGGGCACCGGTGAGATCGGACCGGTAACGCGTCTGGTGGCAGGGGATGCGCCACAAGACGAAAAACTTTCGGAAATCCTTACGGCGATATACGAAACTCGCCCGGATAAGAGAATGTATTTCCGTGCTGACCAAGAACTCGAGTTCTCGTTCGTGGAAGACGCAATGGACATAGCGCGGAAATCAGGTGTTCGCGTGTTGGCGGCAGTGACGGAAGAGCTGCGGCCAGGGGCCGGAAGGAGATAACGCGATATGGGAATGTCCGTTGGTGGTGCAGAGAAGCAATTCAACGACGAACCCAACGTGGTTCCGATGATTGACGTGTTGTTGGTGCTGCTCATCATTTTCATGATGCAGATCCCGCTGTCACGAAAAGTCATGGACGTTCAGTTGCCCGCCGAACAACAGTTGGAACAGGAACAGATGGAAACCGTTCAAAGCAACCAGATCGTAATGGAACTGGGTGTTGATGGATCGTATTCCATCAATGCCGATACGATACCGTTCGAAGATCTCGATGCAAAGTTGCACGAGATTTTTGATAACAGACCCGCGAAACTCATCTTCATCAAAACCGCGAGAAACCGCGAGTATCGAGATGTGATTGAGGCAATGGACTTAGCACGTGGAGCTGGTGTGCAGGTGATCGGCTTTACGCCGCCGGCAGAGGAAAATGAAACGGACGTTGGGGCTGGCGTGTAAGGGAGTCGTATTTGAGTGAATCTGCGCGGGTCCTTTTGGGGCCCGCGTTTTTTTATTATAGGCTGCCCGCCACCCGTTCCCCGCCACCCGCCACCCGCCACCCGTCCCCCGCTACCCGCTACCCGCTACCCGCTGTTCCCAGTCAGGCCGCCTCGCCCGAGCCATTCGCACTTCCCGAGGATACTGATGCGTTCGGTGTGAGGGGCGAAGGCATACGCGCCTGCACGTGGCCTGGGAACAGC
>JAZDDC010000251.1:0-2484 GCA_036679565.1 Gemmatimonadota bacterium | reverse complement strand
GACGCGTCAACCGGTCAAACCGTCGGCGAATCGCTTCCCGTCACGTGGATCGATATTGCAGACCCTGATCCGTGGAATGCGGAAGAGCAACCGGACGCCGTGTACCAACAGGGCCGAGCAGCGGGCGGCACGAAACTCACCCGAGTCGAGGGCTGTTGGTATGGCGATGGAAAGATCTTTTTCACTTGCACCGACGGTGGCGACGCAGGTCGCGGACAAATATGGTCGTTTCGGCCGGCCGGCGACCGTGGCGAACTCACGCTATTGTACGAATCGCTAAATCAGGAGTACCTGGATCGCCCTGACAACATCTGCGTGAGTCCACGAAACGCAGTACTGATCTGTGAAGACGGTGATTTTCGACAGTTCATTCGTGTGCTCACCCCGGACGGTACGCTTTTTGAGTTCGCGGAAAACATTGCCAACGGATCAGAGATCACCGGCGCCACGTTTAGTCCGGACGGCAACACGCTCTTTGTAAACATCCAACGCCCGGGCGCGACGTATGCTATCTGGGGACCATGGCAGGACGGATCGATTTAACAAGAACCCGTCAGTCGCGGCGCGAACCCGTTGTGGTTCTACGTGGGAAGATCTCTTGAAACGCCACCATGAAACGGTCCATCTCTTCCTCCGTACCGATGGACACACGCAGATGTTCGAGCATGGGCGGAAACGGACGACCAACCGCCACACCTTTCTCCCTAAACGCAACTCTGACCCGATCCACTGGCCGGCCCGTCTTGAGCATGAAGAAATTCGTCTCCGAGGGAATGGCATCGTAACCCAAACTTGCCAACTCAGCGGTGGTCTTTTTGCGAAGTTCGAGTGTTACCCGCCGCACCCGTTCTTGTGAAGTTGTGTCGGCAAGCGCCGCAACGGCACCCCATTTCACCAAGGCGTTGATGCTTCCCGTGCTGTATGGCCGCATACGTTGGATGACTTCCGGTGTGGCAATGGCAAAACCGAGTCGCATGGCAGCCATTCCGAACAACTTCGAAAAGGTGCGAGCTACAATGACCGGCCGGCCTTCCAACACGTATGGGATGGAAGTGGCATATGCCGGATCCTCCACAAAATGGTGGTATGCCTCATCGATGAGTACCGGTACGTCCTCAGGGATGCCATCCAGTAACTGCTGCACTTCCGCACTGGTGACGGTTCGGCCGGTTGGGTTATTCGGATTACACAGGTAAACGAAACCAACCTCACGGTAATGTCGTTTGGTTGCTTCGATCATGGCGGGAATATCTTGGCGATAGTCCTCCAACAGCGGGAGCTTGATCGCGTCTGCATCGATACCGCTTGCATGACTGTACACCGAGCCGTACGACGGGTCGACGCCGATGACCTTCTTGCCATGTGCGAGGAAGGTCAATCCGACCACTTCGAGGATTTCACCGGAACCAGCGCCCAACAGGATATTCTGACGTTGGACACCGTGATGTTCTGCAATGGCGTTGGTGACGCCACCATCCGGGTAGCCGTACCGCATCGAATACTTGAAGGCCATTGTCATAGCTTCGATGACAGATTCCGACGGGCCGTACGGATTTTCATTGAAGTTGAGTTTGGCCAGTGAGTCATATTCGTCAGACTCCTGTTGCAGATACCGGCCACCGGGAATTGCGCGGGGTCGAGCCTCGCCCCCGACCAGGGCATGGGGGTTGATCCCAAGGGCACCCAACGAAGCGGCGGCTCCGCCCATGAAGCCTCGACGAGAAATCCTGTTCGCTTTTCGCATGGTTAGCTCCGGTCGAATGGACTCGAACGACAGCCGGTTGGACGCCGCCCACGTAAAATGGAATCTCGTCTCGTGCCCGAAACACGCAAGGCTCCCGAAACGACTAATTACACCGGCCGACGCGGTGAGACTGGTGGCGCCCTTGTTACCTGCCTGATGTGTCCGCCGGGACGGCGATCGAATCTACCTTCCTTTCCGCCATTTCCGCGGAATCCGATCGCGTTGTGGGGGGATCTGAAGTGGCTGGAGCGGACGAGCCGTGATCCTTCAGGGGCGACGAGAGTGTTACGACCCGAACGATTTTGGGATTCTCGACAAACGGTGCGTACTCTTCGACTTCGAGCGTCACGCTATCGCCTTCGTTGATCATCAAGTCGATTTCAGGAAGACCCTCGGTGAAGGTCGCGAGCACGGTTCCGCCGTCCGTGGGCAGCGTCAGAAGAACTCGGTCGGCTTCAACGCGTTTTCCGGTCACAATCCCGTACACTTGCGCGTCAGCGCCAACGATTGCGTCAGGTAAGTACGGCCTAATCAGCTTCGGCACGAATACCGTTCCGACAATCCCGATGACGAGACCCCCGCCAAAAATGGCCAAAGGCCCTTTCAGGCCTGATCCGCTAGTCATTATGATTTCCTGCCCGATCCGGGCACCGTGAAGGTAGCAATGGACCCGGTGATCATAAAACGGTGTTGAGCAGGCCGCAAATTGGTTCTAGCGTAACCCCACCTCATTGAAGAGC
>JAZDDC010000250.1:0-13159 GCA_036679565.1 Gemmatimonadota bacterium | reverse complement strand
TGCCGCTCACCGATACCACCGACCTGACTGGCCGGAGGAGAGGAATCGCGCGGCATTCGGTGCGTGTGCCAACGAACACGGCCACGGGCACTCGTATCATTGCGCGGTCACGGTCAGTGGAGACATTTCGGCAGACCGTTCGATGGTCATTGATCTGGAGTACTTTGACAAGCTTTTACACGAAATCATCGTCCAACCGATGGATCATCAACATATCAACCATGTAATTCCCGAATTCGCCTACGGTAAGATAATCCCGACGGCTGAGGCATTGTCCGTCTGGGTTTGGCGGAAAATCGGACCGAAACTTCCGGACGGCGTTCGCCTCGTCACCGTTCGGGTTCAGGAGGACGAGACATTGTTTGCGGAGTATTACGGTGAGTAAATACCGGACATGAGAGGGGCTATCCTTGCGGGCGGCGCGGCCAGTCGCTTTGGCGGCAAGCCAAAAGGTTTGGAACATGTAGGCGGAGAACGCATCCTGGACCGTGTCACCCGGAGCATGCAGGCAGCCCTCGGAGAGTTACCGTTGCTCATCGCAAACGCGGAGGACGCTGAGACATGGCTGGAAGGACTCACCGTGGCGAAAGACGTCATTCCGGACTGCGGAACGATGAGTGGTCTTTACACCGCGGTAACACAACATGAGAGTCCGGTCTTCATCATAGCCTGGGATATGCCATTCATAACGACCGAGTTGATCGAAACCGTGGCCGCAGGCGCAAATGGTTACGATGTCTTTTTGGCCGCGAGTACAGGACCGCAGGAAATGGAACCGCTTTGTGGCGTTTACGGACCAGCGTGTGCCAAAGCGATACGCAAGAGCATAGAGGATGAAGATTATCGGGCCACCGGTTTCCATGAATTAGTAAACGCCGGAACTTTACCCATCGCCGAAGTCGAAAAATTGGGGAAACCTGACACGTTGTTTTTCAACGTCAACTCGCCGATGGACCTCAAACGGGCCGAGGAGCTGTGGCGAAGCCTACACGAATAGTTTCCGTAGTCGGAAAAAAGAACAGCGGCAAGACAACAATGGTCGTCGCACTCGCGCAGGAATGGACCCGCAAAGGGTTCCGAGTCGCGACGATCAAACACGGAAGTCATCCAGCAACACTCGACGCTGAAGGCAGTGACACGTGGCGCCACATGCATGAAGGCAATGTGTTGCGCACGTTGATCGACGCGCCGGGCGGACGTGTGCTGTTCGAATCCTCAGACGACGGCGCGGATCCTGTTGCACTCGTCAGACGGTTCATGAGCGACATGGACATGGTTATCGTCGAAGGATTCACCGCATCGGACTTACCAAAGGTCGAGGTGTTCCGTGCCGCCGCCCATGACAAACCCCGTTACGATGCAAGCTTGCCGAATGCCAATCGCTGGATCGCGGTCGTCACTGACGGCGCAAAATTGGACATCGACGTTCCGTACTTCAAATTTTCCGATACTGGTTTATTGATGACGTTAACGGCCATCGCCTGGGACGGCGCCCTCGTCTTAGAGTCATAGACAATGCAAACCGCCGACAGCGCGGCAAACGAGATCGTCGAACGGATCAATCCGTTAGCACCCGTCGAAACGCCAATCAGCGACGCATTGGGTCTCGTCATTGCCATCGACATCACAAGCCCACTAGACATGCCCCCGTGGGACAACTCCGCGATGGACGGTTACGCTGCTCGATCCGCGGATCTCAACATCAAGCCACCGTTCAGCCTCAATATCGTCGAAGAGATTCCCGCCGGATCGTTTCCCACACGTGGCATTGCCGATGGTGAATGTGCGCGAGTTTTCACGGGCGCACCCGTACCCGAGGGATCGGATTGCGTCGTTCGCCAAGAGGACACGAGCCGACTTACGGATCACGCGGTTCAGATAAACGATACACGTGACGCAGGGCGCCACATCCGCAGACGCGCGGAAGATTTTAAACGTGGCGACGTGGTATTGAAACATGGCGCGTCCATTGGACCGGGCCAGATCGGTGTCCTTGCGTCCCTTGCCATGAGCACCGTACCAGTACACCGCCGCCCGACCGTGGCCTACCTGGCTTCAGGGGACGAAATTGCCGACCTTGGCGAGCGCGACGCCATTTTGGGCGGGCGCAAGATAGCGTCATCCAACACGTACACGTTACGCGCGTTGCTGCAACAAGCCGGCGCCATACCAAAACATCTGGGAATCGCCAAAGACGACCCGGACGACCTCGAACGCCGATTCAGACTGGGCGCCGAGGCGGATCTGATCGTGACGACGGCTGGAATCAGCGTGGGCGAACACGACTTGCTCCATCAGGTGCTCGAGAAATTACAGCTAGATCGCGTATTCTGGCGAACAAAAATGCGCCCCGGCGCACCAGCCGGCTTTGGTCACATCGGCGCATTCGGTGGCAAACCGTGGATAGGACTTCCGGGCAACCCTGTGAGTACCATGGTAACATTCGAATTGTTTGTTCGCCCAGCCATACGTCGTATGCAAGGGTACACGACTCCGTTTCGACGTACGATCGATGTGGTCGCTGGCGAAGAGATCACACTGGGACCCAAACTGAAACATTTCCTACGTGTAACTTTGGAGCCCGGAGACGAACAGCCCATGGCGACACTCACTGGGCCGCAGGGATCCGGAATCTTGACGTCAATGGCGCATGCGGACGCGTTGATGATTGTGCCGGAAGATGTGCCGGTCGTCGAAGAAGGCCGGGTTTTGAAAGCGATCGTTTTGGACGATCCGCGTCATGTTGCTGAAGTTCCTTGGTGATTCTTTAGTCGTTCCCGGTAGATCGGCGTTGTTGCCTGGTCTGTTGCGGATACCGGCGTAGGCGCGTGGAGAGGCTCCCCACGTGTTTACGCACGCACTCAGATCTCAAAGCCGCGCAGTCAAAACGTGACAGGTCACATGCGTTTGTAAGACGGCCCGCTCCCTCCTTCGCGCACCGTCCAACGTGGCCCAATAACGTCCGTAGCCTTACAGTCTACACAATTTGGCGCGTTAACCTGCAGCCGACCATCTACTTCTTCGTACACACCCGCCGGGCAAAGATGCTCGTACATGTTGGCGATGTTTTTGTCTATGCCGTCACCCACTATCAGGTGTGATGGGACGGTGTCACGCGTTGAATTTCCGGATTTGAAGACTGCGTCAACTTTGCTGAACGTGAGTTCGTTGTCCGGTGTGAACGGCGCACTCGCTTTTGCGCTTTTGCGCACATCTGCGTCAGCCTTCATCGAAATCTTCTTCCCGAACATTTTGCCACCACTGACGGTCATCGCCATTGCCTTGAACCCGCCGTAGAAGAACCCTCTCTTGAACGCCGACCGCATGTTCCGGACACGATAGAGGTCGTCCATGACAAACGAGTCGTCCACCAACCGGTCGTAGGGTGCAAGGTGTGGTGCGGCCACGTCACCGCCCTTGAGTGCGTCAAAGATCGCACGCGCGGCGTAGATACCGGACTGCATGGCATAGTGAATGCCTTTTAACGCCGGTACGTTAACTAAACCCGCCGAGTCGCCGAGGATGACGATTCCGTGGCCGTAGCGACGGTCGGGTACTGCGAAGAATCCACCCTCCGGAATCGTCTTGGCGCCCCACTCAACCATCTCGCCACCCGTAAGATACTTCTTGAAGAGTGGGTGTTTCTTCATGTTTTGGAATTGCTGGAAAATGTCAAACCCCGCCGAATGGTAGTCCAGCCCAGCAACCAGACCTATGGCAACGAGTTTTTCCTCCAGAGGGTACATGAAACTTCCGCCGAAGACATCGCGCGGTAACGGCCACCCCATTGTATGAATAATGCGTTCGAGTGGCTCCTTCGTCTCCCAGATTTCCTTCACACCCAGAGCATAGATCTGCGGGTTTTGCGTGGTGATACCTTGCCACTCAATGTAGGCTTGGCTAAGCGCGCCGCGTGTACCCTCCGCCAGCCCGGTCACCTTCGCGACGACATCTGTGCCTGGCACATAATTCGACATGGGATTGCCCTCGCGATCGAGCCCCGTTGCTGCCGTACGTACACCTTTCACGACCTGCCCATCGACCAACAGGGCCTCCGCAGGGTATCCCGCGAAGATATCCACGCCCATTGCTTCGGCCTTTTCGGCCAACCATCTCGTCACTTCGCACAACGACGCAATGTGGAAGCCGTGATTTTTCATTGTGGGCGGTGTGGGAATGCGTAACGATCCGCCCTTCGTCAAAAAGTGTACTGACTCGTCCCGAACGGGGGCCCGAAACGGAAAATCGGGAATGTTCAGATCGGGGAAAAGCGTCTTAAACGCGGTTGGGTTGATAACCGCCCCGGAGAGACAATGGTCACCAACGACTGCAGCCTTTTCGAGTACGGCAATGCTGACGTCGCCAATCCCATTGTCGTCGGTGTTGTCAGATTTTACAAGCTTCGCCAACTCAATTGCGGCTGCAAGCCCAGCGGGACCCGCACCGACAAAGAGAACATCAACTTCGATGTTCTCTTCAGCAGGCGCTTCGTTCAAAATGAAGCGGTCGATTGGTAGCTTTGGTTGATGATCAGACGGTGTGATCCGTCGTGCCATGAGTGTTATCCCTTCCGGAGTTTCCTCACCTCTTCGGTGAGTCGCGGAACCACTTCGAACAGGTCGCCGACAATACCGTAATCCGCAACCTTGAAGATCGGTGCATCTCGATCCTTGTTGATGGCTACAATGACCTTCGAGGTCTGCATTCCGGCAAGATGCTGAATGGCCCCAGAGATTCCGATGGCAAAATAAAGCTGTGGACTTACGGTCTTGCCCGTTTGACCAACTTGATCGGCATGCGAACGCCACCCCGCATCGACCACGGCGCGCGACGCACCCACGGCGCACCCGCCAATGGCGTCGGCCAACTCCTCTAGGAGTTTGAAGTTGTCCGGCTCTTTGAGGCCTCTGCCACCGCTAACGACAATGCCCGCTTCTGCTACATCGAGGCGGGCTGTTTCCGGCTCTTTGACTACGACAGTCTTGACCCGCTCGTCCACCGCCGGAGCGGCAAGTTCCTCGACATTCGCGCTACCGGCGCGTTCCACCGCAGTAAAAGCATTAGGGCGAAGTGAAATGACACACGGGAGCGCGTCAATGGCCACCGTATAAGATGCCTTGCCCGAGTACACGGGCCGTGTGACGTTGATTTTTCCGTCGTTTGATTCGAGCGTCGTAACATCGACAGCAAGCGGACAATCAATGCGGGCCGCAATTCGGGGAGCCAGATCCTTGCCCATGGCTGTAGCGGCCAAGAGAACAACCTGGTGCTCCTGACTCTTAACACGGTCAACTGCGGCGGCAGCGCACGCGCTCGGCTGATACAACGCGAGGTCCTCACTGCTGACTACTGCAACGCTGTCGGCACCGAAGACGCCCGCGGATGAGACATCTACACCGGGGGGTCCAACGACCAATGCCTCCATGTTTGTCCCGAGCTGATCGGCCAAGGCACGGGCGGCGGTCAATGTCTCGTGTGACACGCTTTTGAGGCTGCCTTCACGTTGTTCGAGTACCGCCAACACTCCACCCATCACAGCACCTTCGCTTCGGTGCGTAACGCATCTATCAAGGCCGGAACCGCGTCAGCACCCTCGCCAACGATACGACCCTCGGGACGTGCTGGAGGGAGCGCCATTGCCGTTACCATCAACCCGGTACTGCTCAGTTCAACGGGTTTCACTTCGAACGGCTTTTTCTTCGCTAACATGATGCCGCGCAACGCCGGATACCTAGGCTCGTTCAATCCCTTATCGGCAGTAAGCACGGCCGGTAAGGCGAACTCAACTACCTCAACACCGCCTTCCACTTCCCGCTCCGCCGTCCCCTTACCATCCTTGATCTCCAGATGCGCAATTGCACTCACACATGGTAGGTCCATTAGCTCTGCGACTATCGGTCCCACCGCATGATTGTAATCGTCGATGGCCATCTTGCCGAACAGGATCAAGTCGTAACCGCCATCTTGCAGCTCGGTCACGAGGACTTTTCCGGCACTCACCGGGTCCACACCAAGCGATCCAGTCTCCAGCAACACCCCGCGGTCGGCCCCCATTGCCAATGCATGGCGGATCGTCTCCTGCGACGAGGCGGATCCCATCGCAATCACCACCACTTCACCGGATCCAAAGTTTTCTTTCAACTGCAAGGCTTCTTCTACGGCGAATTCATCGTAGGGGTTGATCACAAAGCGGACGCCTTCCTCGTCAGCGGATTTTCCATCCGCACCGACGCGGACCCGGGCTTCGGTATCGGGCACGCGCTTCACGCACACAGCTATCTTCACTGTAACTCCATATTTCACAAATTGTTACGAGTTTGCGCCTTGCACCGACGGCGCCTGCGCAAGGTAGTCAGCGGGTAATCACCAAGCAACGTCGTCTGTGAACGAATTAGCCCTCAAAACCGGCATCCTTATGGGTACCGTCACAAAAAGGTTTGTTATTGGACTTACCACACCTACATAGCGCGAACGTGGCCTTATCGATTTGAATGAGATTCCCGTCCGCGTCCTGCAATTTCACATCGGTCCCTTTTACCAACAGCGGGCCGTTTTTCGCCGTGGTTATCTCAATCATGAATGCTCCGTGATGAGGAAAAAGATCGTCGTAACATAACGACGAAACCGGATACGGGATGACCTTGCCCGGAGTTGTTGGGCAAGGAGCTTGAGGAGGTCGGGTAAACAGATACAGCGGACGACGAGAAACAACGGCAGATGATATAAGGTGGTACTGGCGCGCCAACGCGCGCCCCGCGGGACTACGGACGGCCTACTCTACGATGTTCCATGTTCCATCGACCACTGATTATGATTTGCCAAGTCAATTCGTTGCGGGCACAATTCGGCGTACTTCCGAACCTGACAGGATGTACAGCTCTCCGTTTGCGTCTTCCCCAAAAGATCTCGGGTTACCGAATTGTCCAACCGACCATTCGGTCTCGTCGGAAACCGAGTCGTTTTCGTAACGGAAGCTTCGAAGCCAGCCTCCACAAAAGTCCGAATAAAAGTAGTGGCCGACGATCTCAGGAATTGCAGATCCTCGGTAGACATAGCCACCGGTCACGGCACAGCCTTGAGACGGGATAGGGTACTCGATGGCCGGAAGAGTTAGACCCGTTTGGTCACAATTTTGGTTCCCGCCAGGACGGCAACGCGTGCCTTCCATCACGTTCCATCCGTAGTTCAAACCGGCGGCAGTTGCGGACTCAACATTCACCTCTTCGAGCGCATTCTGTCCAACATCGCCGATGTAAATATTCCCCGATGTTCGATCGAACGAGAACCGCCATGGATTTCTCAGGCCTTGTGCCCAAATTTCTTCCCGGGCAGTGGGGGATCCAGCAAAGGGATTGTCCGAAGGAATAGCGTAGGGCGTGCCACCATCAATATCGAGTCGCAACATGGCGCCCAAGAGAGTTGTGAGATCCTGGCCGGAATTGTCTGGGTCATTGCTACCACCGCCATCACCCACCGAGTAGTAGAGCAACCCGTCAGTTCCAAACGTAATCTGGCCGCCGTTATGGTTCGTATTCGGTTGCGGGATTGTGATGATGTTCAGCCGTGTATTTACATCTGCGACGTTGGGGTCCGCGGAGACAGTAAACCTGTCGATACGCGAATCTCCGTTGTTGTCTGTGTAGCTCGCGTAGAAGAAACCATTTGCGGCGTAGTTTGGATGGAACGCGATGCCCAACAACCCCTGCTCGCCACCGGTAGATACGTCACCCGATAGGTTGAGAAACGGTGTGCCAAGTACTTGACCGCCGTTGATGACATTGACGACGCCGGTTTGGTTGGCGACAAATAAACGTGTATCTCCGGTTGGCATAGTGAGATCTATCGGATTGTTCAAACCCGACGCAACGGTCTCAAGGGAGAGTGTGACGTTGAGATCACCTGGAGGCGGCTCCGGACTAACTGGGTCTCCGGTACATCCCGCTGCGAACATCATGATACCTGCAGCGGACCATCGTGAAATGTGATGCAGCTCCACCATCTAGCTCCTCCTAAAGAACACCCTGACCAATCACTCTGAACGTGGTAGCATAACGTACCGGTCGCTTGCCAACGTGTGTCGCTGATCACCTAGTCAACGGTTGATTACCTAGTCAAATGCAGCAATTCCTGTGACCGCTTGCCCAAGTACCAATGTATGGATGTCGTGTGTTCCTTCGTATGTGTAAACGCTCTCGAGGTTGGCCATATGACGCATGGCATGGTACTCGGCCAGAATACCGTTGGCGCCGAGTAAGCGGCGAGCTTCGCGGGCTATGTCGGTGGCAATACTTATGTTGTTCCGCTTAGCCAAAGAAACCTGCTGTGGGGTCATCGTTCCCTTGTCCTTCAAACGTCCAAGCTGGAGAGCGAGGAGTTGGGCCTTCGTAATCTCCGTCAGCATGTCCGCGAGCCGTAGCTGTTGAATCTGAAAGGCACCGATGGGTTTATCGAACATGACACGGTTCTTTGCGTAACTCACCGCTTCTTCAAAACAAGCCATGGCGGCACCGACACCTCCCCAGGCAATGCCATAGCGTGCCTGTGTGAGGCACATCAACGGAGATTTCAACCCGTTACTGGCAGGCAAGATAGCGTCGGCGGGCACATGAACGTCTTGTAACACTAACTCACTCGTATCGCTTGCTCGTAGCGAAATTTTTCCCTTTTGATCTTTGGCGGAAAAACCTGGGGCATCCGTTGGTACCAGGAAGGCGCGGATTGACGACGGGTCGTCAAGATCTCCAACTTTCGCCCAAATTATGGCGACGTGCGCCGTGGACCCATTCGTGATCCACATCTTTGCGCCATTCAAAGTCCACCCGCCATCTACTTCCCGCGCCGTCGTTACCAGCCCCGCGGGGTTTGATCCATAGTCCGGTTCCGTCAGCCCAAAACAGCCGATGACTTCGCCGCTGGCCATTTTTGGCAGCCAGTGCTTCTTCTGCTCTTCGCTACCAAACGCAAAGACCGGGTACATGACGAGCGCACCTTGCACCGAGGCAAAAGACCGAACACCGCTATCGCCACGTTCGAGTTCCTGCATGATGAGGCCATAGGACACGTTATTGAGCCCGGCACACCCGTATTCTTCCGGTAAATTCGCTCCAAAGAAACCTAACTGGGCCATTTGCGGAACCAGTTGCATCGGGAACTTCCCGTCAATAAAGTGCTCGCCGATGATCGGTAAAACGTGGTCATCCACCCAACGTCTCACCGTGTCTCGGATCGCACGCTCTTCTTCTGACAGCGAACTGTCGAGATCATAAAAATCGATTCCAGTACCAGCCATTGCGTGTATTCCTACTTCCTTTCGTTGCGAGCACGCTCGACATCCCGAACCGCCCGCGGTTCAACTCCAATCTCACGAGCCTTGCGGCGAAACTCCGCTCCATGATCCACCGATCGACCCGATTCAGCTTGCCACTGATGAATCATTTCGTGAAGCAAGGTGTGTTCAACTTCACGCCAGCCATCTCGTACGAGATGATCATGACTGATGCCAATCTCAATTGGTCGTTTGCCGTCCGGACTCAGTAACACGTCGCCCAAACGGCGTTCCATTCGCCGTGAGATGCGAAACGGCACCTTGCTCAAAGCGCCGCCAAAAAACTTCATGTTGAACCGTTCGTGTCGTTGCGCCAACGCTTGGAGCATCGGTCGATCCTCCCGCCTCGTGGCACGGCGGCGTTTGCGTGGCTTACGTGGCGGCACGAACGAATGCGCCGGAAAATCCAAAATGCCACGCTCCAGACTAAGACGGCGTTGTCGCCTAACACGGGGGCGTACGAACTCCACGATGGCCGACAGGACAGTATCCGGTGCGTATGCGTATCCGCGGTGGACACGCAAAACGCCTCGCGGCGTCACACTCACCATGACGGACCCGTTTTCGTGGGGCTCGACCGCACGTACACCGCTCAGGCCAAGTTGCCGAAGACGGGTGACGAGGAGGTCCCCGTTAAACAGATCCGGCTGCGACCTTGGAGCCACGCTCGTTTCGGCGCCTCGCGAACGCGAAGACATCAGTACGGCGAAAACGACTCTTATCCCGTTCCCACCCATAAAGTTCTATCTGGATTGCGTCAGTCTCGACGACAATGCGGTGAAACGACGATTCCACGCCACCCGGAAGACGTGTGGACACTGTACCGGCGGTCGAAACAATGACCCCACCTAATTCGTCAGCACGATCCCTGTGTGCGTGACCACAGAGAACGAGATCGACGTCCGCTTCACCTAACCACTGTCGGGCCTGATCAGCATTCCGCAAGCCGACGCGTTCGTCATGCAACAGATTGTGATGCATCACCACCACGCGCGCTACATGCCGGTCGGCTTTTTTGAATACCTCGCGAAGACGTTGTGTCTCGGTACGATCAAGCATGCCGCGAGCAATGGCTTCTCGCGGGTCCCGCATTGCCACACCCCATTGTACGCCGTGCGTCGTCATCACACCGGCGATGATCGCCTCCGTGAACTGTACCGTCGGTGTTAGGATGGGTCCGAAATACGTCGTATGGTTTTCGAACAGTTGCCGAACATCGAGTCGGCCAACGGGACGAGTCCACCACTGCATGTCGTGGTCCCCCGGTATGACGATCACCGGGGCGGTGCGTTCCAGCTCTCGAATCCACGCTCTGGCTGCTTGAAATTCGCCATGTCGTGCCCGTTGCGTGAGATCCCCCGTAACGACAACGGCGTCTGGCTGTAGATCTGGTATGAGGTGTTCAGTGGCTACAATCTTTTGCAGATCGACATCTTCACCGAAGTGCGGGTCGGAAAGGTGGACGATACTAAACGACATGCGTTGTCACGGTCATTTTAATTCGCGGGCCACGCGGCGGGTGATGGCATTGATGAGAACGAACCATGCCACAACTCCAACAATTGCTACCGTTCGAGACATCCGATCGTCCGGCAAGTCCCAAAAGACTTTGATGGCCACGGGTACCGTCGTAACAACACTGACGATCAGCGCGATGCGGCGTGCCCGCCGTTCGATTTCTCCACGACAAAATCGACACAGCACACCAAGCGCAAGGTTTACCTCTCGATCGCAGCGCGGACAATGTTTTTCAGTTAAGCCGCTTGGTAACGGCTGTTGCGAATTCCAGAGTTGAAGCATTTCCTCCAAGGTCCGGCGTAGATGTTCCGGCGCGAACCGTCGCCGAAATTGCGGTCCGAATACGTGTGGCGATGTCCGCATCACCGAGATGATCGAGCATTTGACACGATGCGAACATCAGAGCCGATGGGTTCGCGATCCCCTTCCCCGCAATATCGGGAGCCGATCCATGCACCGCCTCAAAGATGGCCGCGTCGCTACCGATATTCGCACCCGGTGTCATCCCCAACCCGCCAACCAACCCGGCCATCAGATCACTCAGGATGTCACCGAACATGTTTGTGGTAACGAGTACGTCGAACTGCCAGGGGTTCATCACCAACTTCATCGCGGCCGCATCGACGATAACGTCATCGGCTTCCACCCGTCCGCGGTACTCCTGCGCAACGTCGCGCCCGACATCTAAGAAGAGGCCACTCACCGCCTTGAGAATATTCGCTTTGTGTACGATCGTCACACGTTTTCGGTCGTGATTGACCGCGTATTCAAAAGCGTATCGGATGGCGCGTTCACACCCGATACGAGTGACGATCGCTGTCGATTGCGCAACGGCCTTCGGATCGTCCCCCACCGACACCAATGTCTCGAAACCGACGTAGAGACCCTCAGTGTTTTCGCGTACGAGTACCAAATCGATATCGTCGTACCGTTGACCCGGAACGTAGCTCTTTACAGGACGAACGTTCGCGAAGAGGCCGAATTCTCGTCGCAGTGCGACGTTGACCGAACGAAAGCCGGTTCCGACCGGCGTGGTAAGAGGTCCTTTGAGTGCAAACCGGTGCTTCCGAATGCTCTCGACGGTGGCGTCCGGCAGCGGGGTGCCAGTGGACTCAAGAGCCGAAACGCCGGCAATTTGTTCGTCCCATTCTATCTTCGCTCCAGCTGCATCCAAGACACGCAGCGCGGCCTTGGTGATCTCGGGACCAATCCCGTCTCCGGGAATAAGCGTCAAACGATGAGTCACGGCATTATTGGAAGAATGGTTTCCAGAGCCCGATCAAGCGCGTCCCACGGATCATCGCCTACGGCTCGTGCTACGGATCGCCACGTGATCGCGCCGGTTCGTACATCGGCGAGCACCATGGTAAGTTCGGCGCGTCCACCACCACTGGTATCGCTAACAAATATGAGACTGGCCGGTATCATGGCAAGCCTGTCGCCCGTGGCGCCGGTTAACAGTCTCAGCTGACTGCGAAGGGGGTCTAGCAATTTGGTGAATGCGGGATTACGAAGTACCGCCGTTCCCATCTGGTCTGGATTGGCAAACATACCGGGGGCTTGGCGAGCGGTCCGCCGCAACACCTCGGGTAGCACCCAAACGATCTCGGGAGCACGCTCCGTTACGGCCTTGGCAAGAAGACTGTCGGCCCGCGCCAGAGAGGCTGCGCGTGGGGACAAAAGGCTGTCCCACCCAAGCTCCCGCTCGGGCACCATCAACGAAATGGGATAGAGCGTCACCGTCCGCCCAGCCAATGCCATCGTCGGTATTGGCCGCGGTGCAACCTCGACTGGTTCGGCCGCACGTGACGAGCACGCTTCGACAAGGATCAGTACGGCCAAAACGGCCGCGGCACCTATTCGTCCTGCCACTTGGGCGGTCTGCCCTCGAGAAACGCCTGGATCCCTTCCTGACTATCGGCCAAGGACAAGAGATCGCGAAGATAGAGATTTTCTACTTTGAAAAGGGCTTCCTCGTACGTCGCATTGTACGATTCGACTTGCGCTCTTTTTGCGAGCTGTAAAACCGGGCCGGATTTACCGGTGATTTTCGCAACGTAGCTCGAAAGGCTTGCTTCGAATTTTTCATCGGGAAACACCCGAACGACGAGACCGTATTGTTCAAGTTCCCGGGCAGATATCTCCTCGCCGGTGAGAATCCAGTCCATTGCCTTTCGACGTGGCGCAACTCGTGGCAAGACAACCGACGCCATAGGAGGAAAAGAGCCCATATCGATTTGTGGCAGGCTGAATCGGGCGGATTCGGCCGCCACGATCAGGTTACAACCAAGGGCCAACTCAAAACCACCACCCGCC
>JAZDDC010000025.1:0-3652 GCA_036679565.1 Gemmatimonadota bacterium | reverse complement strand
ACCGTCCTCGACAACGTCGCCTTCGGCCTTGAATGCCGCGGTGAAGGGGAAGACGAACGCTACAAAAAAGCTCGCGAATGGATCGAAAAGGTCGGACTCGATGTTACACAGGATGCTGATAAATATCCCCACCAACTTTCAGGTGGCATGCGCCAACGCGTCGCTATCGCACGCACGTTGATTCTGAACCCCCGCATCATTCTGATGGATGAGCCATTCGGCGCCCTCGATCCATCGACACGCATGAAGATGCAAGATCTGTTGATTAGTCTCTGGCGCGACCTGGAGGCAACGGTGTTCTTTGTGACACATTCTATCGAAGAGGCGGTGTATCTTGGCGATCGTGTTTTTGTTATGTCGTCGCCGCCCGGCACAATCCTAAGAGAACTGGACGTACCACCACCGGACCGGCCAGCAAAAGAGATGCAAAGCGAACGGGACTTTTTGGAACTGGTATTTGACCTGCGCGACACACTTGAAACCCTCGAGGCCTCGAGCCGAGGCGGTGATTGACAGGAGTTTGCACCGTGGCGAAGGGCCGTAATCTCACATCGTATATCAAAGAAGCGTTTTTTGCGCGCTGGAACCTGTTGGCTGTCATCGGTGCCAGCGCTGCTGCCTTGCTATCCCCTTGGCCTGATGCGTTGCTACCACTTTTGGCCGCCGTCGAACTGACGTACCTCGCTGCCATGGTATCCCATCCACGATTTCGCAACGCCATTGATGCCAAGGATCATGCGTCCAAAAAGTCGAAGACGCAAGGAAAGCGACGTCCCGCCCCTATCTCGCTACAAAAACTGATACGGTCATTACCCACCGATTCGCGTCGACGTTTCATTAAACTACGATCGCACTGCCTGGAAATGAGTCACATTGCCGTTGGCGTCCAAGGCCAAACGAGCGGCTCCAACAAGGCTGACGAATTACGCACCCCCGCATTGGATCGTTTGCTATGGGTCTTTCTTAGACTTCTCATGTCGCAACACGCGCTCGAACGTTTTATCTCCAACACTGACGAGACGGAGCTGACAGGAAAATTGGCGGGCGTGCGTGCCAAGTTCGAAGCGGTAGACGACGCCACCGACCCACGGATCAAAACATCTCTTCAGGACTCTATTGCCGTTGCTGAACTACGGTTGGCAAATTATCAAAAAGCGCAGGGCAACGCCGAGTTCATCGACCTCGAGCTTGACCGCATCGAAGCGAAAATTCAAGCACTGGTAGAACTATCCGTCAATCGCCGTGACCCCGATTATCTCACGGACCAGGTGGACGCGGCGGCGGACAGCATGAAGCAAACCGAAAACGCCATCAGCGAGTTACAAAACATCACGGGGCTGACTGACATTCTCGAAGAACCTCCTCCGATTCTTGAATCCGACCTGCGAGGAACGATTGCCTCAGAAGCATGATGTGCCAGACGATCCCAAGGCGGACACCATATTGAGAACGAATTTGCCAAAGTGGTTCCCGGCTTGGGCGCAACGACTTGGTGAGCTGTACTTTTCCGGCACAACATCGGTGTTTGTCCTTACGGGCAACGTGTACGATCTCATCGCCTTGGATGACGATGCGACACCCGCATACGGCGGCCTCACCCGGTTCTTGGCCGAGCAGATGTTCGGCCGCTGGGACCTCGTCTTACACTACGACCTTGCCACGGGACTGCGCGCATTTGCCGGCGCAGACGAGAAACGTCTCAAAGAAATGGTCGCACGCGCACTGCCCACCGTGGGCGACCTCAGTGCGATCCAGAAGGACGCCGGGACGGTTCTTGAAATCTTGGACCGGTTTGTGGCAAATACAATCATGACACCCGCCGGTAAACGGCTGCGAACCGCGATTGTGATCAACCATGCCTCCTACCTATTCCCGGTGAGCGAACCGGGTCGTTTGAGTCACGCCGCATCGCGTATGTTGGTCACAATCATCAATTGGGCAACGAGTGCACACGTCAAAAACATCAACTTGGCGTGCGTGCTGTTAGATGAAAGGAAATCCGACTTTAGCGACCGTCTCGTCGGCAACCCGCATGTTGCCGCCATCGAAGTCCCGCTACCAGACGAGGACGAGCGCGAACGATATATTCAGACCATCGTTACGGCCGATAAACTCGATGATTTTTCCGAATACACCGCCGCCCAATTGGCGCGTCTCACAGCCGGTGTGGCGAGCACGGACCTCAACGTGTTGTTGCGGTCATCCATGACCAGTGGGGCACGGTTAGACTCGAAAGTTTTTCAGCAACTCAAGAAAGATTTACTCGAGAAGCAGTGCCAGGGTCTCCTGGAGTTTGTGCAACCCAAGTGGGGTCTGGATACCGTCGTCGGCCATACGGCGGCCAAGAAACGGCTACGCGAAGATGCGCAACTCTTAAAACGAGGAGAACTCGAAAGCCTGCCGATGGGTTACCTCTTCTGTGGCGCCGTTGGCACTGGCAAGACTTTCCTCGCGCAATGCACTGCGGGAGAGATTGGCATCCCTTGTGTCATCCTGAAGAATTTCCGATCCAAGTACGTCGGCGAAACTGAGGGGAATCTCGAAAGGGTTCTCTCCGTGCTCCGGGCCATGGGCCCCGTCATGGTCATCGTGGACGAAGCCGATGCGGCGCTCGGCAATCGAGACGCGTCAGGCGATTCCGGGACGTCGAGCCGCGTATTCGGTATGATAGCAACGCAAATGGGCGATACGCGTTACCGCGGGAAAATTCTTTGGATGCTCATCACCGCACGCCCGGACCTGCTCCCCATCGACATCAAACGACAGGGACGCGCCGAAGTGCATGTGCCACTTTTTTATCCGGCAGATGAAGACGAGGTGAAAGATCTTTTTGTCGTACTGGCCAAGAAATTTGGCACATCCATCAAAAGAGAAGACATCCCGGCCATTCCTCAGAAGGGCTACCTTTCGGGGGCTGATATCGAGGGCATGGTCGGGCGGGCCCGACGGCGTTCGCTCTTACAAGGCGCTGACACGGTGCTGCCCTCGGCGTTAGCGGAGGTGATCGATCAATTCATGCCATCGACAGAAGGGCTGGAAAAAGAGCTACAAGAGACTGCGGCTATCATTGAGTGTACCGATCGGCAGTTCTTACCCGAAGCCATCTTGAAACGGTTAGCGAAGGCCGGTGGACGCGCGCGATTGCAGGAGCGGTTGAACGAGTTAAAGTCGATGGGGCTCTAAGTCTTTGCCACGAAATCCACGAAATCCACGGCAACCACGGCAACCACAAACGTGCCCGTTCCCCACACAACGGCGCCACGGAACCCGCTGATCCACGGAAAAACGTGATTGAGGTCGTCGGAGTAAAGTACCGAAGAGAAAAACGTTTCTTTTTTCCGTGGATTCCGTGGATTCCGTGGCTCTTGCAGTGATTGCGAAGAGTTCGTGGATTTAGTGGCAAACAAACAACCCACTACCAATTGCGGCACTACTTCGTGAATTAAAACCTTGTTTGCCACGAAAACCACGGAAACCACGAACGTGTCCCCCTCCCCGCACAACGGCGCCACGGAATCCGCTGAAGAACGCGATCGAGTCATCCGGAATGAAATAAGAAAGAGAAAACGTTTTTTCCGCGGGTTCCGTGGCTCTGCAGTGATTGCGAAGAGTTAGTGGATTTAGTGGATTTAGTGGCAAACAAACAACGCGC